>CAIVVQ010000066.1 GCA_903909465.1 uncultured Opitutia bacterium
CCGTAGCTCATCGCACCGGTCTTGAAGCGTTTTAAAATGGCATCAATAGATTCAACTTCATCGATCGGAACGGATTTTCCGGGTTTGAGTTGGAGTAAGCCACGCAGCGTGAAGATTTGCTCCATCTGTTCGTTGACCAACTTCGAGTACGTCTTGAACGTATCGTAGTTGCCTGTGCGCACGGCTTTTTGAAGCGAGTGAATGACTTGTGGGCTGAAGAGGTGACCTTCACCTTCGTTGCGCCATTGGTAATCGCCACCCACTTCAAGGGTTTGAGCGTGTTCAACGCGATCAGGGAAGGCGAGGGCGTGGCGGCTGATGGTTTCAGCGGCGATGCCCGCGAGGTCAGCACCTTCAATGCGAGTGGCCGTGCCGGTGAAGTATTTATCAACCAAGGTTTGTTGTAAACCAACAGACTCAAAGATTTGGGCGCCGAGGTAGCTTTGAATAGTGGAGATACCAATCTTGGAAGCGACTTTGACGATGCCCTTGGTGGCGGCCTTAACGTAATTCTTGCAGGCCGTGTAGTGGTCGACGCCTTCGAGTAACTTCTCGCTGATCATGTCGTCGAGCGTTTCAAAGGCGAGGTACGGATTGATGGCGGCGCAACCGTAACCGATAAGGGTACAGAAGTGGTGAACTTCGCGTGGTTCGCCCGATTCGAGGACGAGGCCTACCTTGGTGCGTTTGCCTTCGCGGATGAGGTAGTGGTGAAGTCCAGCAACGGCGAGCAGGGGAGGAATCGCAGCGTTCGCGCGGTCAACGCCACGGTCACTTAGAATAATAATATTTGCGCCAGCTTCGATGTGGAGGCTGGCCTGACGGCAAACTTCGTTCATCGCGGCTTCAAGGCCCTTGGCTCCCTTCTTGGGGTCAAATAGAGTTGGGATCGTGACAGAGCGGAATTGTCCTTGGGTCACATCGCGTAATTTAGCCAGCTCTTCATTGGTCAGAATTGGCGTCGTTAATTCAATGAGGTGGCAGCTCTCGGGTTTTGGATCGAGGAGGTTGCGCTCGGGCCCGATGGTGGTGACGGACGATGTAACGATTTCTTCGCGGATACAATCGATGGGAGGATTGGTAACTTGGGCGAAGAGTTGTTTGAAGTAATCGTAGAGCAGTTTCGATTTATTCGAAAGTACTGCGAGTGGGATGTCGGTGCCCATTGAGCCCATCGCCTCAACGCCGTCCTTGGCCATCGGGAGGAGGAGTTTGCGTTGGTCTTCGAACGTGTAACCGAAAGCTAATTGACGTTGCAGAATGGTTTCGTGATCGGTTGTTGGGACCGCTTTCGACTTAGGAATCTTGTCGAGCTTGATGAGGTTGCCATCGAGCCACTGACGGTAGGGCTTTTCGACGGCGATTTGATGTTTGATTTCTTCGTCGGCGACGATGCGACCCTTTTCCATGTCCACGAGGAACATGCGTCCGGGTTGGAGTCGGCCCTTGCTGGCGACATTTTCTGGGGGAACAGGGAGAACGCCGGCTTCGGATGCCATGATGACGAGGTCATCTTTGGTAACGTAGAAGCGGGAAGGGCGGAGGCCGTTACGGTCGAGGGTGGCTCCGATCATGGTGCCATCGGTGAAGACCACGGAGGCGGGTCCGTCCCATGGTTCCATTAAGCACGATTGGTATTCGTAAAATGCTTTCTTCTGTTCGCTCATTGATTCGTGACCATTCCAGGGTTCTGGAATCATCATCATCATGGCTTGAGGGAGTGAACGACCTCCCATGACGAGCAGCTCGAGTACGTTATCAAATTGTGCGGAGTCGGAGCCGTTGGTGTTAACGATCGGCTTAAGTTTTTCGACATCCTTACCGAAGAGTGGGCTCTCCAATAGAGGCTCACGAGCCTTCATCCAATTCACGTTACCCTTGAGCGTGTTGATCTCGCCGTTGTGAGCGATGTAGTGGTAAGGGTGAGCGCGTTCCCAGCTTGGGAAGGTGTTGGTCGAAAAACGCGAGTGCACGAGTGCAAGCGCGGTGTCCATCGCGGGATTGTTGAGGTCGGGGAAATACTTGCCGACTTGTTCGGGCATGAGCATGCCCTTGTAAATGATGGTGCGGCAGGAGAACGAGCACGCGTAGTAGAAGGGGTCTTTGCCGGAGATGCGGATATCTTTGTGTGCCTGTTTGGAGATGATGAACAGCTTACGTTCGAAATCTTGGTCGGTCGTGAGGTTGGCAGGGCGACCAACAAACATTTGGCGGATACAGGGTTCGCTCTTAACGGCGGTCTGACCGAGGGAAGCATTGGTGGTTGGAACCGTGCGCCAGCCGAGAACGGTGAGCCCTTGGGATTTGGCGAGTTCGGTTAGGGTGCGTTCGGTTTCGGTGCGCACTTTGGCATCGGGCGAAACGTAGAGCATGCCCACGCCGTATTGTCCGGGCTTAGGTAATTCTTTGATGCCAGCTTCGCCGGCAACTTTAGCCAGGAAGCCGTGAGGAAGTTGTAGGAGGATGCCGGCACCATCACCGGTATTCACTTCGCAACCACAAGCGCCACGGTGATCGAGGTTAACCAGAATGGTTAAGGCCTGTTGAATAATGTCGTGAGAACGTTTGCCCTTCATCTGACAGACGAAGCCGACGCCACAGGCGTCGTGTTCAAACTGAGGGTCGTAGAGACCCTGTTTCTCGGGAAGTCCGGGATTATTCATTTCTTGTGTGGGCGAAAGTGACGGGAAGGTGACGAGTTAGAAGGTGAAACGAAGGGTGCTTAGGCCCTGAGGGATTACCGCAGGGGGATTAAATCTAGTGAACAATATTACCCCTCTGTCAAAGGCAACTTATCGACCCAAATTTATTCCATAAGTCAGCCAGCCAAAGGTTTTTTACTGCCGTGTGCTTGGGGTGCCTTGGCGATGGCTTGGGATGCTAAAAGGTGACCGTCTTTTGGCCTAAAATTAGCAGTTTGCTGAGGAATATCCTGCAAACGTGGGATGGGTTTAAATCTGTCGCCCTTGACAATGAGGTCAGACACCCCGACACACTCTATTTATGAAAGCAGATAATGACCTCTACCGTAAGCTCAGGGCTTTGTCTGCCACCCAACTTTGGCAGGAGGAAGTCCCCAAGTTTAACCGGGCGAGCGACGTGGATCGGCAGCGTCAAGTCGGCCTAATCCGGGCGGTGGGGGTAGTCTTTTCGACCACCCAACACCTGGCCCTCAAGGCAGAGGTGGTGGTGTGGATGAAGGGATTGTTAAATGACCCTTCTGAGAAAGTTAGACGTTATGCGATGGCCGCGATTCCGAAGCTCGGTGGCGACGTCGAATCCGAGAAGAAAATTTTGTCGATCATCCAAACCTCGCAAGTGGATCGCGAAAAGCGCAAGGCGGGCGCCGCGCTGGAAAAGATTGCGGGCGAAGAAACTTTAAAAGCCGTGGCTGGAAAGAAGGACGCGTTACCTTTTTCAGAGCACAAGGTGCGTGCGAATGTGGCGCGTAGAGATGGACCTGGAAAAATCCGGATGGACTCGATCTTGGATCGTTACGACACGCTCCGTATCAGTTTACGTTGTCGCCGCGGCTTAGAAGCAACTTTGGCAGAAGAAGTGAAAGACGCTGAAGCTAAGGGCGGAAAGTTTCGCCTGCTCGAAGTGCGAGGTAGTCACGTCGTGGTAGCTGCGAAAGCCCCGTTTACTTTGGCTGAACTGTATCAGCTCCGTTGTTTTGATACGGTAGGATTTGGGCTGGGTCGGGTCCGTGACCCTCAGTCGAGTGATGCCATTGCGGGACTGGCGCAATTAATTGGCTCTGAACTCACTGAACGATTGATGTCGCATTACACCGATGGCTCGTGGCGTTACCGCCTGGCATTTTCGGGGAGCAAGAATCGCGATGAAGAAGTGCAAGAAATTGCGAAGGCGGCTTTTAAGGTGAACGCCAAGATTTTAAACGATCCCATTGAGGCGCCGTGGTCGATTGATGTTTTCGTTGCACCGACGGCAGCGATTGTGGAGCTGCGTCCGAAAGTTTCACCTGATCCACGTTTGGCGTATCGCCTCAATGCGGTCAGTGCCGCTTCGCATCCTCCTATTGCGGCGTGCATGGCACGTTTGGCGGGTCGGCAGGATAATGAAGTGATTTGGGATCCATTTTGTGGGTCCGGTTTGGAATTAATTGAAAGTGCGATTCTGGGTGACGTGAAGCAACTCGTCGGGACTGATCTCAGTGAGTCGGCGGTGGCGATGACTAAGGCGAATTTTGCAGCCGCTAAACTTGCCGGTGTGAAAGGTGCCTTTTACACCAGTGATTTCAGGAACTTTAATGCGATACCCGAATTGGCTCGGGGGAAGGTCTCGTTGATTATTTCTAATCCACCGCTGGGCCGTCGGGTGCGCGTGCCCAATCTACATGGCTTATTTGAAGACTTATTTAAGGTCGCTTCGGAAGTGCTGCGTCCGGGTGGCCGATTAATTTTTGTGAATCCAGTGCGCGTGGAGCCGCAGGATAAATCTTTGCGTCGCACGTATCGCCAAGAAGTCGATTTGGGTGGGTATGATTGCAAGATGGAGATGTACGTAAAAATATAAAAACAAGTTAAGCCTACCTCTGGTGAGAGGTAGGCTATAATTAAATGGTGGAGGTGGTGGGAGTTGAACCCACGTCTTCCGACCCGTACGTCACATCTTCTACATGCTTAGCGCCATCATTGATCTCGGTCGCGTTTGGAGGTGGGCACCCGTGCGACCTATTCTCATTCTCACTTACCCCGGAGATAGAGACGAGAGGAGGGGATCGCCTGCGTTAACCGAACTGATCTAGGGATACAGGTCAGGCCCTAGGGTCCGTCGCTGTAATTAAGCAGCGAGAGCGAGAGCGTTGTCGTTCTCGAACGTGATGGTGTTTTTAGCAGTTAATGCTGCCAGTTGGATTTAAGAGGGAACTGACATCCTCTGCATGCCGTCATGATATCTTGGTTGGAATCGAATCCGGACCACCCCCGAAATGGTTTCGTCGACATTATCGGGGTCGACTGAGAAGGAACGGTTTAATTGTCGCCGAAAGCGCCGAGAAGTCAAGCGACCCACGGATTTGAGCCTAAAGCCAACTTTACGCTTTCAAAGTGGGGAGGAGTCGGGTGGGCTAATGGAGGATGAATGTTTTCAGCGTTGAGTTAGCTCAAGCCTTGGTGCGCATGGGCCTTCTGGTGGCCATCGGCTGGTTCATGGCGAGTCGCGGCTGGGCGGGGCCGGCTTCACGTTTACCGTTGATGCGTTTGGTGATCTGGATCTTTTTTCCAGCGCTGATTTTTTCGCGAGTCTGTAATAATAAACTTCTCAATACGGGGGCGCAGGCCGGGCTTTATTTAGGAACGGGGTTCTTGATGATTGTGGGTGGAATTTTAATTGGTCAGGTGTTGGCTAAATTATTGAACTTCGAAGAAGGGGTAGTGAAGCGAACCTTTGCGTACTCGGCTGGCATTAATAATTTTGGTTACTTGGGTATTCCGGTAACGGCGGCGTTATTTAACAACGATGTGGTTGGGGTTTTATTGGTACATAACGTGGGCGTTGAAGCGGCGGTCTGGACTTTTGGGGTTACCTATTTATCGGGGAAGAGAGGGTGGAAGGGGCTGAAGAATTTAGCGCAGCCGATGACAATCGCCTTGGCGATTGCGTTGGTGCTAAATTTAGTCGGATGGGGTAATGCCGCACCAGTGGCATTCATCGCGCAATTCTTACACGCGGTCGGTGAGTGTGCGATTCCAGTGGGGACGATTCTCACCGGGATTTATTTTCATGAAACCATGAAGGGTTATCGCTTCTTTGCCGAGGGAGGGGTGACCTTGGGGATCATTTTAGCGCGATGGATTTTGATCCCTGCTACATTGTTACTGGTTGCCGCGTATGTGGTGCAGGATGCGGAATTAAAGAAAGTCATGCTCGTGCAGGCAGCGATGCCCGCTGGAATTTTCAGTTTCTTGATTGTAGAAATGTATAAGGGCGACGTGCCCATTGCGTTACGTTGTTCGGTATTCACGATGGCCCTATGCCCCGTGATTACTCCCTTGTGGCTATATTTAGGTTCCTGGTTTTTGGGAATGAGAGGCTGATAAAGTTTGAGTTGGAAAGTGAGCGTAGTTGCATTTATGAATACATCTGACGCTACCAATGACTAACCTAGAGGTTCATATGTTTTGGGCTTATGGTGAACTGAGCAAATTAGAACGATTATGCATTTCTAGTTTCGTGCTCCAGGGGTACCGGGTGAATCTTTGGTCTTACGCCCCGATTCAGAACGCGCCTAAGGGTGTTTGGCATCGTGACGCACGCGAGGTGTTGCCCGAGAAAAAGGTTTTCTTAAATCTAAATCAGTCTTACGTCTCCTTTTCTGACTTATTTAGGTATAAGCTCCTGAATGAAATGGGCGGTCTATACGCCGACACCGACGTAATGGCATTAACATCGACGGACTTCTTTAGTAAGCCCCTGTTGGTCACACAGCGGGAAAAGAGTGACGCCAATCACGTCAGCATTAACAATAATATTATATATAATCCTTCGCCGCGAAAAGGTAATTTAATTGATATGGCTTATACGCGCGCCAGTCGGTTTTCCCCAAAAAAGATTAGGTGGGAAGAGATTGGCACACGCCTGATGTCGGACTTAGTCGTCCAACACCCTGAACATGGTTACGAGCTCATGCGTCCAGATTTCGCAAACCCATTTGATTATTGGAAGTGCCCGGGCCCCCTGATCACCCCCGGCTCAGCGTTACTTGTGAATTCGCCCTTCGTGCATTGCTACTCGTCATGGTGGGACCGGACGGGAACCGACAAAAATATGGCTTATCCGCCTGGTAGCTTGATGGCCTCCTTTGAGGCAAAATTTGATTCCTTACTTTGACAACAATTTGAGGTATAATCTTGAGATATAATTACACATAATAATTTCATAATTAGGGGGCGATTTTATGGCAGGTTCTGCTTGTAAGTGTTCTGGGCTGGGTTGAGAATGATGTTGTACCCTATTTCCCATATGAAAAAAACAGCACTCCTTCTTTTGGCAGGCCTACTAGGTGGTTGCACCACATTGATTAACCTCGGTGATAAAGTGGAGCGCGCGGCGACGCCAGCCGACGCGGTGAATTTTTTCACCACTCAACCCGATGGCTCTTTAAAGTCTGAAATTAACGATAGCCGTATTGCCCGAAAAATTGAGGTCACCGGTGCAAGAAAATCCAAGACAGCCAACGGCTTCTTGGAAGTTCAATTCGATTTACGCAGCGTCTCATACATCAGCCAAACTGTTAAGGTGGCTTGCGAGTTTCTGGGCGCCGATGGTGCCGTGGTTGAGAAACAAGAGGGCTGGTCGAATCTCCCATTCCAACCCGGTGCGATGCAGACTTTCACGGCAATGGCCTTGGCGCCTAATGCAGTGGAGTGTCGTCTACGCTTGATTGATCGCTAAACCGACTGATTGCAGTGCGAAGGCTGTGGGTCGGTTTAATTAGTATCATTTTGTCTGGGTGTGTTGACGGCTGGCAAAGTCAGCATGCCATTGTTGTGCCTTCTGATGCATTATCTACGGAGGACTTCGTGGTGGTTGGGTCGGCAATCGTCCAATCGATGTCGAATAGTTCGGCATTGAATCAACAGCCACCGGCCAGCATGCAGTTAGGTGCACTGAGTAACGAGACGATGTTGAGTCTGGATGCCGAAACTTTATTACCTCGTGCCACGGTCAATCTTTTCAAGTCAGCGCGAGTGGAGCAGTGGAATGCCAGCAATAATTCACGGCCTGAGTTGTTATTACGTGGCCGCATTTACGAGGTGCGGAAGTCGGCGGGAAAAACAAGACTTCAAGGGTATTATATACGGCTCACGCTCATGGACCTTTCAAATGGGGCATACCTATGGTCGGAAGAGCGCAGGGTGCAGAAGCGTCAGAAGTCAGACCCTGAAAGCTTATAATATTAATCGCTGAGTTTGACCTTTCGGGTTCGTGAGCCTCTCTCGAGGTATGCAGGTAGACTTTTTAATCGTGGGTCAAGGGCTGGCAGGAACCTTGTTGGCAAGGTCCTTGCGTCAGCGAGGCCAGAAAGTAGTAGTGATCGACAATGGATGGAAGTCGTCCGCCTCGCAAGTGGCTGCGGGTTTAATGACACCACTCACAGGGCAACGTTTTACTTTAACGCCAGAATACCCTGAGCTATTTCGGGTAGCGAAACAGGAGCTGGGTGAAATGAAGGTGTTCCGTCCGATTAAAGTCTACCGCATGTTTGTGGATGCAGAGCAGCGAGCCCGTGGCCTGAAGCGTGCGGAGTGTGCGACTTGTGTTCCTTTCATCGAAAAAATCACCGAAAGCCGAGGTCAAGTTTCAGTTGATTGGTCTGATACGCATGGGGGCGCATTGATGCATGGCGCTTGGGTTGATTTGCCCCAATTACTGCAAGATGCACATGCGGAGTTGTCGGCCTCAAAGTCGCTTCGCACCACGGAATTTAATTTTGACGAATTAATTGTCACTGAAAGCGGCGTGACGTGGCATGATGTAACGGCACGCGGGGTCGTTTTCTGTGATGGCTATCGATCGGCGCAGAAGGGCCCGTTTTCCTACCTGCCATGGAGATCGGAAGAGCACACG
>CAIVVQ010000067.1 GCA_903909465.1 uncultured Opitutia bacterium
ACTCTGCCTCGGACCACGCTTAAAATATTCCTCCTGCTTCTACGAACGCGACGATGAATCCATCGGGCAAGCCGAAGAGACAATGCTCGCACTCACCTGTCAGCGCGCCGAATTAAAAGACGGACAAGACATTCTTGAACTCGGCTGCGGCTGGGGTTCGCTCACCCTTTGGATGGCTGAGAAATACCCCAACGCCCGTATCACCGGTGTTTCTAATTCCGCCTCGCAACGCGCCGACATTGAAGGCGAATGCGTCCGCCGTGGCTTTAAAAACGTCCGCATCATCACGTGCGATATGAATCTCTTTGCGCCCGACGCCGCTGCGTTTGATCGCGTGGTCTCGGTCGAAATGTTCGAGCACATGAAGAACTGGGCCGAACTCATGCGCCGCATTTCCACTTGGCTGAAGCCTCAGGGAAAGCTCTTCTTCCACGTTTTTACGCACCGCGACTGTGCGTACCATTTCGAATCCAAAGACGGCACCGATTGGATGTCTCGTCACTTCTTCACGGGTGGCATCATGCCCTCGAATAATTTAGCCAGCTTCTTTCAGGACGATTTAAAATTAGAAACGCAATGGGAGGTTAACGGACGGCACTACGGGCAGACCTCTGAACATTGGTTACAAAACACCGACCGCCACCGTGCTGAGGTCCTAAAAATCTTTGCTGCAACCTACGGCCCTACCGAAGCCCGCAAGTGGCTGGCTTACTGGCGCATCTTCTTCATGTCCTGTGCCGAGCTCTGGAATTTCGACGGTGGCAACGAATGGATGGTTTGCCACTACCGCTTCACGAAGAAATAAGTCGGTTTGACATTCGGCATTTGCCAGCGGGCTCACTTCGCCTTTGCTTCGCGGGAATGAAAACGTTCACCGAAAACGATGTCCCTTTTGAACGCTGGCAAGTCGGCGCGACCACTTACGAAACCTGTCTGACGCGCGGCGCACGCTTACTCCGCTGGAAGGTCACCCTCCCTAGCGGAACACGCGAAGTTTTACATTGGCCCGAAGGCGCCGATTTTGCCCAAGACAAAGTCGGCCTCGTGCGCGGCGGTAATCCCATTCTCTTCCCATTCATGGGACGGAACTACGCCGACGGTGAAAAGTTTTTCTGGAAGGATGACGCGGGCGTTAAACGCCCCATGCCCCAGCACGGTTTTGCCCGCGATTGCGCGTTCGAGTTCATCGAGTCCAGCGACCGCCACGCCCTCGTACGCATGATTCAGAACGACCGCGCTAAGGCCTGTTACCCCTTTAAATATGAGTTCCGCGTGCGCTATGAATTCCGCGAACTTTTCCTGCGCTGCACCTTTGAATTCGAGAACCTCGACACCCAACCCCTGCCCTGGTGCGCCGGTCACCACTTCTATTTCACACTGCCATGGCACGCCGGCCTCAGCCGTCGCGATTACACCATCAAGATTCCTTCCAAAAAACAATGGCGTCACGCGGCCGACGGAAAACTCGTTCCGTTCGCCGACCTCAAAGGCGCCACCGAATTCTCTTTCGATAATCCCGGCCTGCCCGATTGCATTTTCACCAATCTCAAAGACGCACGTGTGACTTTCGGTCCGCGCTCTGGTGAAGAAAATATTTCCGTGAAAGTTGGCGAAGAACCCATCCCCGATAGTTGGGCGGCCGTTGTCACGTGGACACCCGACAGCGAAGCGCCGTTCTACTGCGTCGAACCTTGGATGGGCCCACCCAATAGCACCGAACATAAAAACGGACTCCGTTTTGCGGAGCCCGGTATGGTCGAGACGTTCGTCACCGAAGTCTCGCTGGCGTAATCAGCGGCCAACGCCGCACACGATTACTTGCTGCTCGAGTCGTTGATCGGCAGACGGTCGCCCGTCTTCTTCTTGGTCGTAGCCTTCGTGCCGGTCTTTGCAGGAACGGGCTTCAAAGGAGCCAAGGGATCAAACGCAGGCGCACCAAAGGCGGTCAGGCCGCCATCGGTCACTGGGCTAGGACCTTTTTCAGGACCCATGCAGCCAACGAGGGTGAAAGTGAGAACAGAAAGAACGAACAATTTGCGTGCCATGGTGGTTTGGTTAGATTGGCTCACATTACTAACGATGCCCTCCCGCTCAAGAGCAGAATCTGAATCACTCGTGCTCTTTATTTGCACGGGTAACTTTTACCGCAGCCGCCACGCCGAAGCCCTGTTTAATTGGCATGCCCTGCAGAAAAACCTCCCCGCCAGGGCCTTTTCACGGGGTCTATTGACCTCTATCGTGGCCGACGAGCCGACCCTGATTTCGGTCGATACCCACAGCCGACTGACGACTTTGGGCATCCCCCTCGAGCTCACGGGCGTGGCCCCAGTCCAACTTCAAGAGGCCGACCTCACCCGCGCGCACCGCATCATCGCCCTTAAAAAAGACGAACACTACGAGATGATGTTGGAGTCGCACCCCGAGTGGGCCGACCGCATCGACTATTGGCACGTGCACGATATCGACTGCGCGGAACCAGTCGACGCGTTGCCCCAGATCGAGGAACATGTCCTCAACCTGGTCGCAACTTTTCAGTCGGCTTAAAACTTAAGCAGCCGAACCCGCGTCAGCACGACGCAACGATTCAAGCATCTCGCCGGCTTGATTTAAAAGTCCACGCAGTTCACTCATCGTCTCATTGCTGACATCAGCCTTAGATAACGAGAGTTCCTTCAGCGATTCAGCGCGTCCCGCTAAATCTTTCGCCAAGTTATGAGCGGCGGCAATGGTGTTGGCCTTCAACTCACGCGTGCGTTGATCGAGGCGGCTCGCCAAATTGTCGATATCCATACCCAGCGTACGGCTCTTCTCTTTAAGTTCAGCAGCCAAAATGCGTGAGTCAGAAACGCGGCGGAGGTTTTCGACCAAGCCGACTTTTGAAAGCGTCCAGATAATCCATTTCGTTGGATCGAACTGCCAAGCCTTCACGCCGTTACGGTAGTCGTGTTGGAACTCGTGGTGATAGTTGTGATAACCTTCACCGAAAGTAAGCAACGCCACGGCACCGCTATCGCGCGCGCTGTGATCACGCGAGTAAGGTTGACGGCCAAACATGTGGCAAAGTGAGTTGATGCAGAAGGTGCCTTGTTGAACAACCACCGTGCGCAATAAACCTGCGATCAGGAAAGCTGCCGTGGCGGTGAGCCATGGGCTGGTGAAACCGTTCAATGTCGCATACGCCCAACCCAGGAAAGTCGGTACTACAAAACCAACGAAGGCACCGATCCACTGCACGTAGCGGTGCTGCCACATCACGAGGGGGTCGGCTTCAAGGTCCTTAACATTCGTGACGGGTGGCTTTGGCTTCAGGCGGAAGAGCAACCAGCCGATGTGGGCATAAAAGAAGCCCTTCGAGATATCATACGGGTCTTCATCTTCATCCACGTGCTTGTGATGAATGCGGTGGTCGGCCGACCAATCGAGGGCTGAGTTTTCAAACGAAGCCGCGCCGAAAAGGAGCACAAAGAGCTTAACGGGCCATTTAGCCTTGAAGGAGATGTGCGAGAAAAGACGGTGATAACCGAGGGTGATACCAAAGCCGGTCGCGTAATAATAGAAGACAAACAGGGCGATAATGAAGCCCCAGCCCTGAACCTCAGCGTGGTAGGTCGCAATGAACCATGGCACGAGGGTCAACGACAGCAGCGCCGTCACGATAAGGAAGGTGGAGGTGATCCATTCGATCCGATAGATCGGGAAATTTCTGAATTTCATTACCTCACTACTGAAGGGTTAATGTGGGGTTTGCGAGTCGAAATGACACTTTAAGCCCCTACCCAAAAACAGGGCAAAACAGACCTAATTCAAAAAAATCTCGACCGAAATGTGCGGATTTCGTTTTGAAATTAAAGTTACCCGCGGCGACGACCCAAAGTGTTTTTCACCGCCAACACGCGCACGGGTTCGCGCGTCTTCACCCAAACATTATTTTCCTTCAACAATTTCGCCGGCAAACTTTGACACGCATCGCCAAAAGAACTCACCGGTAAGCGCTGCCCTTTCGGCGAGCCGTTAAAGACCGAAGCGACTTCGGCGATCTTCGCACCCGCTTCGCGCGGATCATCGTCCTCGAGTATTTGTACGACCCAACCCACTAAATCTTTCGGCAAGCCGCCCTCTGGCTCGCTAATCAAAACGAGGTGCTGCTTTTTCGCGGGCTTCTCGCGCTCGACGGCCTCCTCGGCGATGACCTCGCGGATTTGATTCAAGATTTCAGCCGCAATGCGGACATCGATGCCGTTTTCTTTCAGCACCTTTTGAACGACCTCGATATCGACTTTAGCCATAGCCCTATAAATAACCCTGCGCCCCGCATTGAAAGCCGGAGTTATTCGCAATGGTAGGGGCGCGACTGCGTCGTGCCCTAATGCATTGGGTAGGGCCCGCGCTCCGCGCGAGCCGCTGTATCTAGGTAGGGGCGGCACTGCGTGACGCCCGTTCGCCTTGCGATTAACGAATCAAAATCGAGATCCTATTCTCTGATTGGTCAACGGACGGCGGCGAAGCGCCGTCCCTACCCGACACAAAATGCATTGGGTAGGGCTCGCGCTCCGCGCGAGCCGAGGTGAAAAAATACAAAGGGCACGACGCAGTCGTGCCCCTACCAACCCCCTTGCCCACGTGTCACCTTGCCAACTTGCCCCCTGAACCTTGTTCCCCTTGCCAACGTGCCAACTTATCCCCTGATAACACCGTGTCACCTGGCAACAAAGTCTTCGGTAAAGAATGGGCCGACAACCTTCGCGCGACGAACGTTGAAAAACTCCGCACCAAACTTTCCGACGCCCTCGGCGATCGCACATCTTTTACTTTCGAAATCGGCTCGGGCCACGGCCATTGGCTCGCCGCGTACGCCAAACAAAACCCCGAAGAATTCTGCCTCGGCATCGACCTCATCACGGAACGCATCGCCAAGTGTCACCGTAAACAGACCCTCGGCCAAATCGCTAACGTTGCCTTCTTAAAAGCCGAAGCCACCGAAGTCCTCGACGCCCTCTCGCCGGCCCAGCGGCTGGCCAAAATCTTCATTCTCTACCCCGACCCTTGGCCCAAACGTCGCCACCATAAAAACCGCTTCATCAACGCGGAAAACCTCTCCCGTCTGGCTTCCCACGCCGCCCCTGGCGCCCTCCTCCATTTCCGCACCGACGACCCCGATTATTACGCCTGGACGGTCGCCGAACTCCAAAATCACCCCCATTGGACCATTTTAGACCAAAAACCGTGGCCTTTTGAGACCCCGACCTTCTTTGAGGAGCTTTTAAAGGCAAAAAACGACGTAATTGCCCAAAAAACGTGTGATTAATAGGGGTCAAAAGGGGGCGTAATTCTTTCCCTTGCCTAGATACCCC
>CAIVVQ010000068.1 GCA_903909465.1 uncultured Opitutia bacterium
CTTCGACCGCACGCTCAATCGCTTGAGCGGGGCCCTTGCTGGCTAGCGTTTCGACACGACCCGATTTAAGGACGCTGCCATCTTCAGCCACGACACCGAAGGCGATTTTGGTGCCGCCTAAATCAAAAGCTAAAACTTTACGCATCAGGTTAATCGCGCGCAGGCCGCGAAAAGTCGTCCTGCAGTCGCACAATATCCGTCAAATCTGGCGTCGAACTTTCGAGCAAAATGCTGTCTTCGAGCGCTTCAAAGCGGTGAATCGTACGCACCGGGATGTGGACCGTCTTACCGGGCTCCCAGATGAATTCATCTTTCGTGCCGATTTTAACGTTCGCGTGCAACTCGCCAGGCTTCATCGCATGAAAGACTAGTTTCATTTTACCTGACATTAAATACAGCGTCTCGGTTTTTCGCTCGTGGTATTGTAAGCTCAGTCGCGTGCCTTTTCTTACTTCTAAAATTTTTCCGGCATAGGCGGCTTGGTCGGCAAACCAGATTTCGCGACCCCATGGCTTATCAACTATCTTAGGCTGGAGGAAGGGGTCGGACATCCTGCATGTGTTATGTAAGGCTGTCGGCTATTCGCCAAGCAAAACTGTCGCACCGTACGGTCTACCAGTGCGGAGGGCGTTCATCGGCGGGCGGACCCACTTCGCTGTCGCCTGCTTGCTGTGCCTTGGCTTCGGCGCGGGCCAAACGTTTCGAAATTTCGGCCACCTCGCCAGAGAGCTCCAAGATCACTCGGTCCTGCTGCTCAATGTGGCGCTGCATAAAAGCCATGCGCTCTTGTAATTCTCGAATGGCCGAATCCATGCCCTCACCTTACGGCTAGAGTGGAGACGGGCAAGCCCGCTTCGAGTCGACCGGCGATTACTCGCTCAGTCCGCTCGAGTTACGACCCTTCACCATACGTTGCACGGCAGCGAAGCGTAAGATCTGTTCAATCTTTGCGACTTCAACGGGGTCGATTTCTTTCTGCGTGCGAGCGGCTTCAACGGCCGTACGTGCGCGCTCTTCGGCTTGCTCAATCGCCTTCAAATCAATCTTGGCTTCGTCAATGGCCGCTTCGGTCACAACCGAAACTTTGTCTGAGACAACGCGAACAAATCCTTGGTCAACCGCCAAGCGGCTCACCTTGCCTGCGACGGTCACGGTGATTTCTCCGGCAGCGATGATTGCCGTGATGGGCAAGTGACCAGGTAAAATGCCGATGCTACCCATGGCCGTAGGCAAGTTCACGCTATCGGCTACGCCCTGGAAGGCGCGTCGATCAGGAGTGACGATTTCTACGGTGAGCGGCATTTGCGATTACTTAGCGAGGACTTTAGCGTTAGCCTTGGCCGAAGCTTCGAGCACTTCGTCGATGCCACCCTTCATGTAGAAATCATTCTCGTTCACGTGGTCGAGTTCGCCCTTCAAGATCATGTCGAAACCCTTGATGGTGTCCTTCAGTGCAACGTACTTACCAGGTGAGCCGGTGAAGACTTCAGCGACGTGGAAAGGCTGCGAGAGGAATTTTTGTACCTTACGAGCGCGGAACACGACGAGCTTGTCGTCAGGCGAAAGTTCATCGAGGCCGAGAATAGCGATGATGTCTTGCAGGTCTTTGTAGCGTTGGAGGAGGCCTTGAACGCCACGTGCGACGCGGAAGTGTTCTTCGCCGACGACTTCGGGCGCGAGCGCGGTAGAAGTCGAAGCGAGAGGATCCACTGCAGGATAAATACCGAGCTCAGCGATACGACGTTCGAGAACGACCGTGGAGTCTAAGTGAGCGAAGGTGTTAGCAGGAGCAGGGTCGGTTAAGTCGTCCGCAGGAACGTAAACGGCTTGGAAGGAAGTGATTGAGCCCTTCTTGGTCGAAGTGATGCGCTCCTGGAGGTTGCCCATTTCAGAAGCGAGGGTTGGTTGGTAGCCCACGGCTGATGGTGAGCGACCGAGAAGTGCGGACACTTCAGAGCCGGCTTGCGAGAAGCGGAAGATATTGTCGACAAACAGAAGAACGTCGCGATTTTGTTCGTCGCGGAAATATTCGGCCATCGCGAGAGCGGAAAGGGCCACGCGCATACGAGCACCGGGAGGCTC
>CAIVVQ010000069.1 GCA_903909465.1 uncultured Opitutia bacterium
AGGTATTCGTCTTTAAATTTAGGAACCGCAGATTGGACGGGCCAAGCGACAGCTTCGCCGTGGGCGCAAATGGTGCGACCCGCGACCTGATTGGCGATATCGAGCAAGAGTGGCACGTCGGATTCGAGTCCGCCGCCGGTGGTGATGCGTTTGGAAACGCGGCTCAACCAGAGTGAACCTTCGCGGCAGGGTGTGCACTGTCCGCAAGTTTCGTGAGCGTAGAAGGCGTTGAGATTTGAGAGTGCTTGGATCATTTCAACGGAATCATCGATGACGATGGTGCCGCCGGTGCCGAGTCCGGTGCCGCACGCCGCGATGCTGTTGGAATCAAGGGGAATGTCTTCGAGTGCCCAGTCGAATTCTTGTCCGTTCGGGAGTTTACCTTTGAAGCGTTCGCCGAATTTTAAAATTTTAGTGGAAGAACCGCCGGGGATGATGGCCTTGAACGTGCGGCCTTCGAGAGGACCACCGCAGAAATCGTAGAGCAGTTGTCCGAAGGTCGCTTTACCTGCTTCGATTTCGTATAGTCCAGGACGTTTGACTAAGCCGCTAACGCCCCAGATGTGCGTACCGCTGTCGCCGGGAATTCCGATCTTAGCGAATTCTGCGCCTCCGAAAGCGAGCACGTGCTTCACTTGGGCTAAGGTCTCGGCGTTGTTTACAATCGTTGGGCAATTGTAGAGTCCGAGTACCGCCGGGAAGTAAGGAGGCTTGATGCGTGGGTAGCCGCGTTTGCCTTCGAGTGATTCGATAAGGCCAGTTTCTTCCCCGCAAACGTAGCAACCACCGCCGCGGTGCACGATGACATCGCACGAGTAGCCCGTGCCTAAAATATTGTTACCGAGAAAACCTTTCGCTTTCGCTTCGGCGATGGCGTTCTCGAGGATTTGCGCGCCGTGTTGGAATTCGCCGCGGATATAAATGAAAGTCTGCTTCGCTTGAATCGCCCAGGCCGTGATGGCGATACCCTCGAGCATTTGGTGAGGGTCTTTGTAAATAATTTGGCGATCCTTGAAGGTGCCGGGTTCGGATTCATCGGCGTTGACGACGAGGTAGCAGGGCTTGCCCGATTTACGGTCGAGGAATTTCCACTTCATGCCTGTCGGGAAGCCGGCGCCGCCGCGACCGCGCAGGCCGGAGATTTCGACTTCTTTGCAAACTTCGTCAGGCTTCATTGCCACGGCTTTTTTCAAAGCCTCGTAGCCACCGTGTTTAAGATAGCAGTCGATATCGACTGAGTAACCGGGTTTGCGAAGGTTCGCGTAAATGAGTGGGCGTTCGACGGCGGACATTTTATAAAAGAATTATAATTTTAGCCGTTCCACTCCGGTGTGCCAGGGGTGGGGGCTTTTTTCCCGTAATTAGGATCCTTCAAGCTAGCCTTGAGTTGTTGGGTGAACTCGCCGGCTTTTTCAGGGGCGACGTTTTCAAAGAGGGCGTGATCGACTTGGACGACGGGGCCGCAGCCGCAATCGGCGATGCACTCGACGAACTCGAGGGTGAAGTCGCCATCGGGTGAAGTTTCACCGCGTGGGCAGTTGAGTGACTTTTCTAAGCTCTCCATCAATGGGTATGAACCGCGCAACGCGCACGATAAGGTGCGACAAACTTTGACGTGACGTCGGCCCACGGGGCTTTGACGGAACATCGGGTAGAAGGTGACGACCTCTAAAACTTGTATGGGAGTGACGCCAATTTTTTCGGCGACCCACGCCATGTCTTCTTGGGTGATGTAACCGCGGTCGGCTTGCACGAGGTGCAAGAGTGGGAGCGCTGCGCTACGTTTTTCAGGGTACTGCGCGATAATCGCGTCAGCTTTGGTAAGAGTGGAAGCTTGGAGTGACATGTTTTAGCGGTCGCATTCGCCCATCACGAAGTCGAGTGAACCCAGGATGGAGGCGACGTCGGTGAGAAAATTACCAGGAACAATGGCGGGAAGGATGCTGAGGCTCACGAAGCTAGGTCCGCGAATACGCAGACGGTAAGGTACGCCGCCGCCGTTGGAGACGATGTAGAAGCCCAGTGAGCCTTTAGGATTTTCGGCTTCGAAGTAAACTTCGCCGGCCGGAATTTGTGGGCCCTCGGTGACGAGCATGAAGTTTTGAATCAGCTCTTCCATCTTCGTCATGATTTTTGCTTTCGGCGGGAGGAAGATTTTCTTCGCGTCTTCGGCGTACCAAGCGCCACCGGGCATCGTCTTAATTACTTGGCGGAGAATGCGAACGGATTGGCGGATCTCTTCCATGCGGACGAGGTAACGATCAAAGCAATCGCCCTTAGTGCCGACCGGGATATCGAATTCGTATTTCTCGTAGCCCGAGTAAGGTTTGTCTTTACGAAGGTCGAATGGAATGCCGGAAGCGCGGAGGTTGGGTCCGGTGAGACCGTAGGAGAGGGCGAGCTCTTTGGAAATAGGGGCGATGCCTTCGGTGCGTTCGAGGAAGATACCATTGCGAGTGAGCAGGCGATCGACCTCGTCGATGGTTTTAAGCACGCCATCGCAGAAAGTTTCGACGCGCTGCAGCCAGCCTTCGGGGAGATCGCGTGTGAGTCCGCCGATGCGCGTGTAGCTTGTGGTGAAGCGTGCGCCCGTGAGTTCTTCGAAGAGGGTGTAAAGTTTTTCGCGTTCATTGAACGTGTACATGAACACCGTCCAGGCGCCGGTATCCATGGCGTAGACGCCGATGCCGAGGAGGTGAGAGGAGATGCGTGCCATCTCGCAGCAAGCCACGCGAATCGCTTCGCAGCGCTCGGGCATTTTTAATCCAGCGAGGCGTTCAACTGCGATGGCGTAGGCAACGTTGTTAGCGAGCGGGGCGAGGTAATCCAATCGATCCGTGTAGGGCACGAATTGATTGTAGGTCATGTTCTCAGCGATTTTTTCGTCACCGCGGTGAAGGTAGCCGATGACGGGGTCGCACTTGATGACTTTATCGCCGTCGAGTTCGAGGCTCAGACGGAGCACGCCGTGAGTCGCGGGGTGAGACGGACCCATGTTGAGGGTCATATTCTCGCCGCGGAGTTCTTCGGAGCGGGCGGCGATATCGCCGAGGGAAATTTCTTTCGTGGTTTTCACGTCAATTAAGCTTTGGGTTTTTCCTCGTTCCAAGATTGGTCGAGGGCTTGAGGTTCGGCGCCGGACATGTGACCGCCGTGCGAGACGAAGGGTCCGCCCATCATCGGTGCGGGCTCAACTTTTTGTCCGGTGACCGCAGCGACGTCGGCGGCGGGAAGGGGGACTTCGATACCCGCGAGAGGGAATTCTTTGCGCAATGGGTGGTAAGGGTAGCTTTCCCACATCAAGATGCGGCGAGGGTCGGGGTGACCGGTGAATGTTATACCAAACATATCATACGCCTCGCGCTCGTGCCAATTGGCGCCGGGGTGGATGGAGGAAACGCTCGGCACGGCGTCGTTATCGCAGGCCGCGTGGAGGCGAACGTATTCTTTATTTGTTGTGCTGAGTAAATGAAGCACCACGCCGAAACGCGGGGAGCGATTGGGCCAATCGACGCCACAGAGGTCGGCCAGTAAATCAAACCCTTGGTTGTCGCGGAGGTAGCGGACCACTTCGGCGAGTTCATCGTTGGCCACGGCGAATGTGGGCATGTCGATGGACTTCAGGGATTGCGTGCGAGAAAATTTCTGCGTGAGCGCGGCGGCGTCCATGGGAGCGATTAGCTGACGATTTTGGTTTCGACGGTGCGACCGCGGAACGTGCGCTTGAGGGAACCACCTTCGTTGCGAATTTTTTCTTGGAGCAGCATCATGCCATCGAGCAGGGCTTCGGGGCGGGGTGGGCAGCCAGAAATATAAATATCAACGGGGACGATGTTATCGACGCCTTGGAGGGTGGCGTAGGAGCGGTACATGCCACCGGTGGAAGCGCAGGCGCCCATCGCGACGACCCATTTTGGTTCGGCCATTTGGTCGTAAATGCGGCGAACCACTTCGGCCATTTTATAAGTCACGGTGCCGGAGACGATCATGCAATCGGCTTGGCGAGGGGAGAAGCGCATCACTTCCATGCCGAAACGGGAAATATCAAAACGTGAACCGCCGGCGGCCATGAGTTCGATGGCGCAACAGGCGAGACCCATGGGCATGGGCCATACTGAGTGACTGCGCACCCAGTTGACCACGGCGTCGGCGCGGGTCACAATGACTTCGCCTTCAATCTTACTGTTATAACTGAAATCGGATTTCACCATGGTTGAAGCCGCAAGTTAGAAGCGACCCCCGTGGGTGCAAGTGAGAAGGGAGGAAAACGACTTTTTTGGTTAATTTATTCAATTTTTTGGCGTAGCGGTGGGTTGCGATTGCCTGTTGTCGAAACTCTAGCAATTTCAACGTCCCCCATGCCCCGTCGAACTGCGACAACGCTTTTATTTTTAATGGCCATGGGGGTGGCAGCTTGGGCGGGGGAGTTAACGGTCCCTTACTATAATGCGAAGCCCGGTTCGCTCGAAAAAGCTAAGTCGCGTTACACTTCGGGTGATAAAGACGTTGTTCCAGCGGTGAAGAAACTGATTG
>CAIVVQ010000070.1 GCA_903909465.1 uncultured Opitutia bacterium
GCCGTCCCAAACATTCACGCCGGTGATGACGATGCCCTTGGGTCGGAGTTTTTGGTGTAGAGCGTTGAGGTGTGGGATGGTCGCTACGCACGGACCACACCATGTGGCCCAACATTCAAAGACGTAGAGTTTACCGACTTCAAATTTCTCAACGGCCTGACCTTGAATTTGGATTTCAGGTCGATTTTCTGGCGCAGGGTTGCCGACACTTAGTGTACTCGCTTGGCAACTAAGGGATAAAAAAATCCAAGCGATGAAACTACGTAACATATGTTTAAGCTGACGGGGTGGCGAATTTTTGACGAATCGCTTCGACCACGGCGGGATCCGCCAAGGTGGAAACATTGCCGAGTTCGCGTCCTTCGGAAATATCACGCAGCAAGCGACGCATAATTTTTCCAGAACGTGTCTTTGGTAGATCGGGAACGAAGATGATGCGTTCAGGGCGGGCAAATTTACCAATCTTCGTATCGACCATATTATTCAGGGTCTTGGCGAGATTGGCTTCGTTGACCGTTTTGGCGTGAGCCGTCTTAAGAATAACGAAGGCCATGAGCCCTTGGCCCTTGAGGTCGTGTTTAACGCCGATGACGGCTGATTCAGCAACGGCTTCATTTTCAATGAAGACCGCTTCCAGTTCGGCGGTGCCGATGCGGTGACCGGAGACATTGACCACGTCGTCTACGCGTCCAGTGATCCAGAGGTAGCCATCTTTATCTTTAATCGCGCCGTCTCCTGGGAAATAATATTTCCCGCCCCAGCGACTCCAGTAGGCTTCGATGTAACGTTTTTCGTCACCGTAAATACCTTGAGTGATGCCAGGCCAAGGTTTGCGAATCGCGAGAATGCCGCTGTCGGTTTCTTCTCCATTTTCATCCAGCACCGCAGCGTCGACGCCAAAGAACGGCAGTGTGGCGGAGCCCGGTTTGGTTGGGGTGCAACCGGGGATCGGGGTAATCATGTGTCCGCCTGTTTCGGTTTGCCACCAGGTATCAACGATGGGGCAACGTTCTGCGCCGATATTGCGGTGATACCAAAGCCACGCTTCGGGATTGATTGGTTCGCCAACGGAGCCGAGCAGACGCAGCGAAGAAAGGTCGTGTTTTTTTACCCACTCATCGCCCCATTTCATGAAGGCGCGAATCGCAGTCGGTGCCGTATAGAAGACCGACACCTTGTGATCTTGGATGATTTTCCAGAAGCGACCGAAGTCGGGAGCGTCGGGTGCGCCTTCGTACATGAGAACCGAAGCACCATTTAAAAGTGGACCATAGACCACGTAGGTGTGTCCGGTGACCCAGCCCACGTCGGCCGTGCACCAAAATAAATCATCATTTCTTAAATCAAAAACATACTTATTGGTCGTGTACGCTTGCAGCATGTAGCCGCCCGTGCCGTGGATGATGCCCTTTGGTTTTCCGGTGGATCCAGAAGTATAGAGCAAGAAAAGCATATCGTTCGATTCTTGCCAGACTGCTGGACAAACATCGTTAACCTGGGCGGCGCGTTCGTGATACCAGAGGTCGCGACCCGCTTGAATGGTGCAGGCGGCGTCGGGTTTGCCGAGGTGACGTTGTAAAACCAGAACATGTTTACAGCTCGGACAGTCCTTGACTGCTTCGTCGACTGTTTGTTTAAGGGCTAAGAATTTACCGCGACGATAGCCACCATCCATCGTAATCACGGCCTTAGAATTAGCGTCGTTGACGCGGTCGCGAATGGATTCAGCGGAGAAGCCGCCGAAGACCACGGAGTGTACCACGCCGATGCGCGCGCAGGCGAGAACCGCGAAGGCGAGTTCGGGCACCATTGGCATGTAGATTGCAACCGTGTCACCTTTTTTCAGGTCGAGGGATTTTAAGACGTTCGCAAAGCGGCTGACTTCAGAGAGCAGTTCGCGATAAGTAATTTTTCTAATCTCGGCTACGCCGCCAGGGGTCGGCTCGCCCTCGAAGACGATGGCGACTTTTTCGCCGAGACCTTTGGCGATTTGCGCGTCGATACAATTGTAGGCGATATTAGTTTTGCCGCCCACGAACCATTTGAAGAATGGCTTCTTGGATTCATCTAAAACTTTAGTCCAAGGCTCGAACCAGGTGAGCTCTTTGGCTTCGTCGGCCCAGAAGCTCTCGGGTTCATCGATGGAGCAACGGTAAAGTTTTTGGTAACCTGCCATGCCTTTGACGCGCGCTTTGGCGACGAAATCAGCGGACGGAGGGAAAATTTCGTGAGAAGCGCTAAAGCCGTCGGCGGCTGCTTGCTTCACGTCATTCATCTCTTCGTTGGCGACTGACACGGGACGCTGGCGACGAAGAATAAGGTAGGTTGCGAAGGCGACGACTAATGACAGTGAGAGGTACAACCATGGGGCCTCAGTGAAGGTCTTAATATCCATATATAAAAACGATGGGGGTGGCTTCAGTGAATAGCCCGCCTGCTGTTTCGGCAATCAAAACGCACCGCAAAATTATGGCCGAGCGACTAAACCTCGCACTCGAGTTCTTGGAGGAACGCCCCGAAGTCAGGTATCACCCGGACGCCAAGGTGGGCGAGGCGATCGGGGTGTTGGTAGCCATGGGCAATTAGGAGGCAGTCGACCCCCATGGCTTGAGCGGCCTCGAAGTCGTGTGCGGTGTCGCCGATGAAAAGCACTTCGTCGGGGTGGTGCGATAGGTCGGCTAGGTGTGAGCGGGCCCGATCTTCTTTACTATGAGCGTAGATATCCCCTCCGCCGCTGGCTTTAATGAAGTGGTGATTGAGGTTCAGCCCATGCAGGGTGGTTTGCAGGCGTTCATGCTCGTAGGCGGAAAGGACGGAGTGGGTGAGTCCGTGGGCAGAAAGCTTTTCGATTACTTCGAGGGCTTGGTCGTGCAGCGTGCAGGCGTGTTTACGCGATTCATAGGCGGCCATGAAACGTGCGGAGAGTTTTTCAAAAGTCGGGAGGTCAATTGGGAATCCTAGCTTATGGTAAACTTTAATCGCAGGGAATTCGAAGATTTGCCGATAATTTTCCGGATTAAGTAGCGGCCGCTTTTCTTCGATCAGAATTTGATTCAAAGCTTCGCAGCACAACCAAGTATCATCGAGTAAGGTTCCGTTCCAGTCCCAGACGGCGTGACGGTAGGCTGAAATTTTTTTACGCATGTACGAGGGTGAGAGGGAAGGCTTCGATGGCGACGCCACGGCAGGCGTGTACTAAATGTGGCGCCGAGTGCGTAGGCAATAGTTGGTTCCATTCAAATGGGGCTTCGCTCCATTCCTGAAGGTTAGCCGAGGTGAACACGTAAGGCGCGTGATAGACTTGGCCGGCCCAGAGCTGTTTTTTGCGTTCGGTGAAAAATATATAACGCTCCAAGAGGAAGAATTCTAGGGTGCCGGGGGCGGCGGTAGTGGGCGATCCTTGCGGCGCCCAGGAATAGTTGGCGCCGTTTGCTACGTTGAATCGCTTGCACGAAAATTGGTTGCCTTTGGATGCCCACATAAGTTGCGCGTATTTATAATTTAGGCCAAAAGCAAGCTGGGCGATTTTCACGGCCAGCCAATGGTCGCAATCGAGCGAGAAAAAATAGATTCCTGGTTTACCGTCGGCGGTACGGACGTAAGTGCGCACGTTCAATTCGTTTAAGCTCGAGAGAAAAGGAACTGCGGGAAGTCCGAATGGGCGGATGGCAGACATCTGAAACCCGATAATGGAAAGGAATGCTTCGCCGTTAAAAGTATCCACAAATAGTCCAGCGGGCAGGCGTTTTTGAATTTCAGCTGCATCGTGTTTCCAGTGAATGAAGAATAAGTTATCCCATTTCTGCGTGAGGATGGCACGACCGACGGGCCGTTGGCGGGCGGTAATCAGGGCTTGGGTCGATGGGTCCACGCGGCAACATTACCACGGTTTTTAATGGGTCAAGTCGGGTGGACGCATTGTGATGGGTTTTCGCTTGGAGGCGGGCGTGAAGGCCGTTACCGATGAGGTATGTTGTCCGAAGCAGTCCAAGCGGAGTTCATCCAGTTTGCCGAGAAGTTGGCCGACGTGGCACGGGTGGTGCTCTTGAGGGCGCACGCCCAGCTTGAAACGGAAATTGAAATTAAGGCGGACGGAACACCGGTCACGGTTGCGGACCGCGAAGCGGAGCGCTTGATGCGGGATCTTATTAAAAAGACTTACCCGCAGCACGGAATTTTGGGCGAGGAGTTTGGCGCGGAGCGAGCCGATGCCGAGATTTGCTGGGTATTAGATCCGATTGACGGCACGAAGTCGTTCCTCTCGCGCGTTCCACTTTACACGATTTTAATTGGCCTGCGTTATCGCGGTGCGCCGGTGCTCGGTCTGATCGATCAGCCCGTGCTCAACGAACGCATGATTGGAGATGGCAAAGTAACGAAACTCAACGGCCGTATCGTACGTGTCGCCGAAGTTGCCTTGCGTGACGCGGTTGTAGTCGGGTCAGATTTTGATGGCATCCGCAAGTATCAGCCGCAGGCCAAGTGGAATCAACTGGCCGACGCTGTGACGCATACGCGCACCTGGGGTGATGGTTATGGCTACCTCTTGGTCGCGAGTGGGCGTGCGCACGTGGTGGCGGATCCCATTATGAATCCGTGGGATATTATTCCGGTGCTACCGATTTTAAAAGGTGCGGGCGCGGTCGTGACCGATTGGCGCGGCGGTGATGCGTTGCAGTCGGGCAATATTATTGCGGCTGCTCCACGCTTGCACGCAGCTGTGCTCGCGAAGCTAAACGCTTAAGCTTATTTACTGAGGCGGATTTTGAGCGACTGACCGTGGGCATCTAAGCTTTCCATTTTGGCGAAAGCATCGACCACGCTGGCGGCCTTCTGTAAGGAAGCTTGGTCGTAACGAGCGAAGCTGGTGCGACGCAAGAAATCGGCCACGCGTAGTCCGCTAAAAAATCTTCCAGTGCCACCGGTGGGAAGGGTGTGGCTAGGGCCAGCGGTGAAGTCGCCTAAAACAGTCGGCGTTTCATGACCTAAAAGAATGGCACCCGCGGTGGTGATCTCGGCGGAGAGTTTTGTCTGTTTGCTTGCGGCCACCATGAGTTCGAGGTGTTCGGGGGCAACGAGGTTGGCGACGCGTGGGGCATCGTCGATGCTATCGACTAGTATCACACAGGTCATCGTGTCGAGGGCCTTACGAATTTTCTCACCGTGTTTAAGTGCACTGGATTGGGTGCGCGCTTCGGAGAGGCAGCGATTGGCAATCGTCTCGTTGTCGGTGACCAAATAAAGTTTTTCTTTACCGCTGCCGTGCTCGGCTTGGGCGCAGAGATCGGCGGCGACCCAAGCGGGTTTGGCGGTGCGGTCAGCTATGATCATTACTTCGCTGGGTCCAGGAAGGAGGTCGATGCCGACGATGCCGAAAAGTTGGCGTTTGGCTTCCGTCACGTAGGTGTTGCCGGGGCCGAAGATTTTATCGACTGGCTTTACGGTGTCGGTGCCGAGTGCCATGGCGGCAATTGCCTGGACGCCGCCGATGGCGTAGACCTCTTTAATGCCGCACAGGTAGAGGGCCGCGAGGATGTCGGGATTAATTTTTCCTTCCGCGTTGGGCGGTGTGCAGGCGCAAAGCTCAGGCACGCCCGCAACCTTGGCGGGGATCGCCGTCATTAAGACGGTGGAGACGAGTGGGGCTTGTCCGCCAGGAATATAAAGTCCGCATCGATTGATAGGGTGATGGCGTTCACCCACGGTAGCACCGTGAGGATTCTTGGCCTTCCAGTCTTTAGGGAGGGTGCGACGGTGAAAATCTTCGATGCACTTAATCGCTTCGGTGAACGCTTTGCGTTTTTCGGGAGCTAGGCTGTCGGCTGCTTTTTGCAATTGCTCAACGGAGATACGTAATTGGCGAATACTTAACTTTGCGTGATCGAAGCGTGCGGTGTGGTAGAGTACGCCGACATCACCGCGCATTTTAATATCATCAATGATGGCGCTGACGGTTTGGCGAATCTCAACGGCGGCTTCGCCGGTGCCAACGAAGGAGCGGAGTTTTTTGGCGAAATCCTTATCGCTGGCCCGCAGAACAGGCATGGCTTAGCGAATCGGGAAAGCGAAGGATGATTCGCTCACCGTGGGATTGAGGGTGACCTTATCGTAAGTGGACTCGGCTATTTTCTTGCCGTCAATATAGACCTCTTCGCGTTTCGTGAAAGATAGTCCATCAACCCAGAAAAGTTCTTTCACGACTTGACGCTGCGTTTTTCCGTCGGGCATGATTTGATCGGTGGCAACCAACTCGTAGCTCTTGGTGTCGAAGTGGCGGGTCACGCTGTAGCCTGAATTATATTTGTATTCGACCGAGTAAACTTTTTTACCGTCGATATCAGCGGTACCAATTAAATTAACGGAGCCTTGTTTAGCCTCGGGGGCACTATAGAAATTGAGGTCGCTGATGGTGACATCTTTCAAGCGTGCAACTTGTTGAAATTGGATTATTTTGTTTTCTGCTCGGCCGCCGGCTCTTAATTGATGGCGAGAAGTCCAACCTTCGAGTCCATTGGAGGCGGTGATAGTCTCGACGAAGAAGTCTGGCGTGTAGTCAATTTCCCGGCGCGATTGTGGTGCGACTAATTCAAGAGTGGTGAAGCCCAATGGCTTCTGCTCGACATCCACAGTTTTAATTTCCATCCGGACGCCCTTGAATTTGTCGGCCGATGTGGGTTCTTTAAGTGCGGCGTTATGTGCCTTGGCGATAACCTCAGCGACAGTGGGGTTGGCTTGCCCGAAAGCATTGGAAGTCAGCAAAACTAGTACGGCACTAATGGAGCGGAGGGAAACCATAAGGTTTTTAAGACTGCGACAGAGACACGGTTTTGCAAGCAAAGGAAAGCCTTTGCGGGCAAATTAACCTGCAATTAAGGGCTTAACTAGACCTTCGTCGCTTGGAGCAAGGCAGAGACCGTGGTGTGCCCCTCGTATAATGCTTTGCCCACGATGGCACCCGCAAGGTTAGGGTAAGCTTTCGAAAGTTGTGCGAGCTTGCGGACATCTTCGGTGTTAGCCACGCCACCTGATGCGATGACGCTACAGGGACAGACTTTGAGTAGTGCCTCGAGTGATTTCCAATTAGGACCTGTAAGCATACCGTCGGTAGCGATGTCGGTATAAATAACGGTGGAGACGCCGAGGTGGCCGACTTCGGTGGCGAAGGTATTCGCGTTGAGAGCGGTGACTGCAGTCCAGCCTTTGACTGCAACTAAGCCATCTTTCGCGTCGATACCAACGGCGAGTCGCTGACCGTGGGCTTTCGCCATCTCACGCAAGAAAGTTGGATCCGTTGCAGCGCGTGTGCCGATGACGACGCGGCTTGCGCCTGCGGCGTAGGCAGCTTCGGCGGTGGCGCGATCGCGCATGCCGCCACCAAATTGAATTTTAGGACCCAGCTTTGCGATTTGCTGAAGGGTCGGGAGGTTGAGTGGTGCGCCGCCAAAGGCTCCGTCGAGATCCACCACGTGAATCCACTCGGCTCCGGCTTGCGTGAATTGTACGGCCGGTTCAACGGGGTCGTTGTAATACTGCGTGGTGGCATCGTCCCTGCCTTGGCTGAGGCGTACGCAGCGACCGCCGCGAATGTCGATGGCAGGATAGATGACCATAATTAAGCGCCCTTCTTGTGGTGAGATTTAGGAGCGGTGATGTTCACTGGTTTTTCGCCGCGAATCGCTTCAGCGGTAACAGTAAAGAGTGAACCGGCAGCTGCTTCCGGAAGGTGATACATCGTTTCGAGCAAAACCCCTTCGAGTACGGTGCGTAGTCCGCGTGCGCCCGTGCCTAATTCAAGGGCACGATCCGCGGCGGCATTTAATGAGTCGGGGGTAAACTCAAGGTTCATACCCGACATGGAGAAAAGTTTACGGTACTGCTTGGTCGGCGCGTTCCGAGGCTCGGTCAAGATGCGGACGAGTGTTTCGCGGCTAAGTGGTTCGAGGACGGAGATGACAGGGAGTCGTCCAACGAATTCAGGAATCATTCCGAACGAAAACAAGTCTTCGGGTTGCAGTCCGGCGAGCACTTGTTCGGCGGTGAGGTTGGGTGCGATGACCCCGCCTTGAATAAAGCCGAGCGCCTTAGTGCCGGCGCGGCGTGCGATGAGTCGGTCAAGTCCAACGAACGCGCCGCCAGCGATAAATAAAATATTACTCGTGTCGACCTGGATGCATTGTTGCTCCGGGTGTTTGCGACCTCCGGCGGGGGGCACATTGCAAATGGTGCCTTCGAGGAGTTTTAAGAGGGCTTGTTGTACGCCTTCACCTGAGACATCGCGCGTGATGGAAGCAGAGTCGGACTTGCGTCCAATCTTGTCGATTTCATCGATAAAAATAATACCGCGCTGTGCTTTTTCTACATCCATATCGGCGGCTTGCAGTAAGCGCAGAACAATGGTTTCGACGTCGTCACCCACATAGCCGGCTTCGGTTAAAGTAGTCGCGTCGGCGATGGCGAAAGGCACATCGAGCATCTTGGCGAGTGTGCGAGCGAGTAAGGTTTTACCCGTGCCGGTTGGGCCGATTAAAAGTACGTTGCTCTTATCGAGTTCGACTTCGCTGAACTCGGCACCTTTTTCTCCGGAGGCTTGGACTAGGCGATCATTGAGTCGCTTGTAGTGATTGTGAACGGCGACGGACAAAACTTTTTTCGCATGGTCTTGTCCGATGATGTGTGCGTCGAGTTCGTGGCGCAGGGCAGCGGGCGCAATTAATTTTACGGGTCCAAGCGCGACCTTCTTAGCGGAGGGTTGAAGTGTCGGCCCAGTGTTTGCCGCTTTATTGTCGCGCGTGCTTTCGCGTTCGATGAGTCGACCGCAGGTCGCCACACAGGCATCGCAAATGCCGACGCCGCCTGGGCCAGCGATGAGCTTACCGGTTTTTGAGGCTGGTTTACCGCAAAAAGAACAATTCTCAGACTGTGCGCCCAGCATGGTGATTACGCCCGACCAGCCTTAGGCAGGACAACATGGTCGACCAAGCCGTAAGCCTTCGCTTGATCGGCGGTCATGTAGTAATCGCGATCAGAGTCGCGCTGTAAATCTTCGGGTGTCTTGCCGCTGTGTTTGGCTAAGACGTGATTAAGGGTGTCGCGCCAGCGTAAGATTTCTTTGGCTGCAATTGAGATGTCGGACGTCTGTCCCGTGGCGCCGCCACTCGGTTGGTGAATCATCACGCGACAGTTAGGGAGGGCGTGACGTTTACCCTTGGTGCCAGCAGCTAGAAGTACAGTGGCCATGCTGGCGGAGAGTCCGATGCAGTAAGTGTTAATGTCGCAGGTCAGGAAATTCATCGTATCATAAATCGCCATGCCTGCGGTAATGGAACCACCGGGCGAGTTGATGTAGATAGAAATATCTTTCTTAGGGTCTTCCATTTGCAGGAACAGCATTTGAGCGATTACTGCATTGGCCACTTCGTCGTAAATGGGGGCACCCAGAAAGATGATGCGGTCCTTCAGGAGGCGGCTATAAATGTCCCACGCTCTTTCGCCACGAGCGTCGCGTTCGACAACGTTTGGAATGATGTAGGACATAGTGGTTTAAGGGAAGTGTAGGTGGTCTTTAGGCTTTCTCAACACTTGCTGGCTTCTTTTCGCCGTCTAAAATCAGGTCGAGTGCCTTATTGAGGATGGCATCGCGACGGATAGTGGCCACGCGGTTGCGGTCTTTAGCAATTTTCTCTGGAGGGGTCTTCTCGGCGTACGCGGTGCTGATGATGGCACGGGTGAATTCTTCTTGGGTGAGGTCGACCTTCTCTTCTTCGGCGATGCGAGCGAGGACAACTTGAGCGCGGACGCGGACTTCGGCGGCCTTGCGGGCTTCGTCGAGGATTTCATCGCGCTTGGTTTCGAGTTCGCTAGGAGCGAGGCCCGAGCGCATGCGGAGTTGTGCGTATTGGATGAAAAGGTCTTTCGCGACAGAATCCACAGCGGATTTTGGGAGAGGCAATTCAAGTCCAGCAACGAGTGCTTCAACGGCTTTTTCGCGACGGGCGGTTTCGGCCGCTTGTTGCTTGGAGCCTTCGACACCTTTGCGCACTTGATCGCGCAGATCGGCTTCGTCTTTTACGCCGACCGACTTGCAGAAATCTGCATCAATTTCGGGTAATTCTTTATGACGAACCTCAGCGATAGTGAGGCTGAATTTAATGGTTTTTCCTCGGAGGGTTTCGCGAGTGTGATCAGCCGGAACAGTGAATTCGGCCTTGGCGGTATCGCCGGCCTTGAGTCCGACAACCGCCTTGGCAATAGCGGGAACGGCGACGATTTCGTTGTCTGCTCCGGCTTCTTCCCAGGTGGATTCGGTGCCTGCGAGAGGACCCGCTTCGGCATCAATTTCTTTTACATCTTTGCCGTCGATTTGGGCGGTGTAGCCAAGGCGAACATAGTCACCTTTGGCGGCAGCGTTTTCGGTCTTCTCGAAGCGTGCGCGTTGAGCGCGTATTTTTTGTAACTGCTCTTCAACGTCGGCCTCAGTAACATTAATTTTCTCGGTTTCGATTTTTACCTTTTTCCAATCCGGAGTTTTAAATTCGGGTAAGACATCTACTTCGTAGTGAATGACGACATCTTTGCCTTTGGCAGCTTCGTCCTGTTTAACGTCGGCCAAGGTGTAAACGGTGAAACCCTTTTCTTTGCGGATGTGTTCGTAGCCCTTGGCGAGGAGGCGCTGGTTCACTTCATCGTCGATGTTCTTGCTGTATTTTTGACGGACAATTGCTTCGGGGGCCTTGCCGGGTCGGAAACCGGGAATCGCGGCCTCGCTGGTGAAGCCCTTGAGAACTTCTTTCTCGGAGGCGGCGACATCGGCGGCGGGGATCGTCACGGTGACGGCGCGACGGGTTGGGTTGGTAACTTTGATTTTAATGTCCATGGATTGATGAAGTTTAAGGGGGAAGGTGCCTTGGGGCCTGAGGAGCCAAGGGGAAGGGCGAGCAAATGAAACAAACCCCCACCGTCAACAGTGGAGGAGGCCCTATTTTGGGCTTATCCGAGGCGTTTTTTGAGCCTTGGGAGCACGCAGCGGGGCACAAAAGCGGCGGCTTGGGACAGTTTATGGCGAGCGATGTCTTTAACGAAGGAGGAAGAGGTGACGAATTGGTCCTGGCTGGGCATCAAAACCACAGTCTCGATTTTGGGCGCCATCAGCCGATTGGCGTGGGCGAGGTCGAATTCGAACTCGAAATCACTGAACTTTCGGAGGCCGCGGATGATGGCGATAGCCCTGTGTTTTTGGGCGAATTCAACGGTCAGGCCGGTGAGGGTTTCGATGCGAACATTCTTCATGCCCTTGCAGGCTTCGCGTGCCATAATGAGGCGTTCGCTGAGCGGGAACCACGGATTTTTGGAATCACTGGGGGCGACGGCGACGATGACGCGGTCGAACAGATTGCTCGCCCGACGGAGCACATCGAGATGCCCCAGCGTGATGGGGTCGAAGGTGCCGGGGTAGACGGCGATGCGGAGCTTGCTGGCCATTGTTTTCCTGTTGCGGCGGACACTCGCACCTTAACATTATCTTCGCAAGCCCCTATGCGATTTCTTCGCCATATACCCAATCTTTTGACCGCTGCCCGACTTCCGGCCGTATTCTTGATTGGAATTTGGACCTATTGGGCGGGGGTTTGGGCCAGCGCGGCCTTGGCTTTGTTCATTGTGGCGGCGCTTACCGACATTTTTGACGGATGGATTGCTCGAAAGCTGGGGGCGGTTTCGGACTTTGGACGGCTCATGGATGCACTGGTGGACAAGATTTTTATCTTGGGACTCTTGGTGGCTCTGGCGGCGACGGATTGTTTGCCGGTACGCCAATGGGATGACCTCGGCGAATACAAGGCGATCGATCCGCAGCTCACCCTGTTAACGGCTTTTGGTGTGACCCTAATTTTAATGCGCGAATTCTTGATTACCGGTTTGCGATTAGTGGCCGCCGCTAAAGGTCAGGTTCTCGAAGCAGAAGGTTTAGGAAAAATTAAAACCTTCGCGCAGATTATTGCGATCGGGCACTTGATCGGTTTGCGCGCTTATGAGACGCACTGGAAACTTTCAGCTGTCTGGCATCAACGTTGGGAAGTTATTATTATGAGTCTCTTCTGGCTTTCTGTAGCACTGACTGTGGTTTCCGGAACGAGTTATTTAGTTCGTCACCGCCGGCATTTGCCCGGCCTGTCGGAATGATCGTTGAATTTGCTACATTGGGTCCGTTAGGGAAAAAGATGCGAGCGCCTGGCACCTGGGGCTCGGCGATGGGGTTGTTGTGGTGGGCTCTGGTGGTGCGACAAATCGCAACTCCGAAGGGCTGGCAGCGTGAGCTGGCATTTGATTTATTGGTCGTTTTGGCCGCCATTTTTATTTGTGGAGCCGCGGCGGCGATGTTGAAGAAAAAAGATCCATCGGAAATTATTTTAGACGAATTCGTCGCGATGCCCTTGGTATTTTTATTTAACCAGCACCTTTTTCTTAACACGAAAGTTGGTTTTCTGATGGTGCTGCTCGGATTTTTACTTTTCCGACTCTTTGATATCACCAAGCCCTTTGGTATTCGCTACCTTGAGGGCGCCCCGGGCGGATTCGGCATCGTCTTGGACGATGTGATGGCTGCATTTTATGCCAACCTCGTGTTGCAGGGCATTGGCTTGCTCTGGGTGGTTTAAATAAGCTTTCATGAATTTTGCGCCGATGGATAATTCCGACCCAGCGATTAAAGCACAGTTTGATGCGGCTGTGGCGTTTCATAATGCAGGGCAGGGCGCTCAGGCTCAGACGGCTTACGAGTCGGTGATTGCAGCGTGCCCGAGCCATGCCGAAGCGATGCATAATTTAGGTCTCCTTTTCGTACAGCACGGCCATTTTAAAGACGCAGCAGAATGGTTAAGCCGGGCCACCATTACAAATCCACAGCAGCCCATCTATTTCTCTAATTACGGGAATGTTTTACAAGACTTGCAGCGCTGGTCGGAGGCGGTGCCGCAGTACCAAAAAGCGATTGCTTTGGACCCCGGCTATGCTGATGCGAATTATAATTTAGGAAACGCACTGCAGAAAATAGGTCAGCATGCTGTCGCAATCGAAAGTTACCGGCGTGCCATAGCACTAAATCCAGCCTGGGCGGAGGCTTACCTTAATTGTGGCAACTCGTTTGATGCGCTTGGACAGTTTGCGGACGCTTTATGGAATTATGATAAGGTCATAGAGTGTAACCCGGGCTTCTCGGGTGGGCGCATTAATCGAGCGAACGTTTTGGCGAAGTTGGGACGGCAGCCCGAAGCACTGGAAGAGTATAATCTGGCGACGACAATGGGCAAAGACGCCTATCAGGCTTACGTCGGCAGCGCGGAAATTTTTATTGCCCAGTCTCGTTTCTCTGAGGCCATTGAGAAATGTCAGTTGGCGATAAAAATTAAGCCGATGGAATCGCTCCCGCACTTTCTTTTGGGTACAATTTATTTTAGGGTCCGTGAACTGAATCATGCGGCGGCTTATTTCCGTCGGGCGATTGAATTAAGGGCCAATTATGCGGAAGCCTATAATGGACTGGCGATGTCATTTGTAAAAGCGGGTCATTTTAGTGAAGCGCATCAAAGTTTTCGTAAAGCTTTAGAGATTAACCCAAGTTTACATATTGCCCGAATCAATATGGCAGATTCTTTTTTCACGCAGGGTGATTTGAAGTCGGCCCTAGAGAATTTTCAGCTGCTTGAGATGGAATTGCAGCCACTTGGCTTGATGCAATTTTTCAAGCAGCAGTTAGGAGACTGGTCGAGCTACGATGAAGACCGGGCTAACTTCTTAAATCGCATCCGTAGCCCACGGTTATTGGGCCTGACGGAAGACCCTTGGCACGTTCAGCGCATTTCCGATTCGCCGGCCTTGGCTAAAGAGGTTGCCCAAAGTTTTTTCCTTACGGCAACCAACGGTAGCGCGGTGGTGCCTCCGCCGGTGAAACGGCCGAAGCCAAAAAAAATCAAGATCGGTTATTTCTCTCCCGACTTCCGTGATCACGCCGTTTCGCACTTGGCCTTAGGGTTATTTGAGTCCCACTCTCGGGATAAATTTGAGACCTATGGGTTTGCCTTTGGATTGGTCGCCCCCGACGACAGCATGAGGCCAAAGATGGCTAAAGCCTTTGATCACTTTATTGAGATCAACGGTAAGAACGACATTGATGTGGTTAAGTTAGCGCGTGAATTGGAGCTCGATATCGCAGTGGATTTAGCGGGCATAACTTCAGAAGCGCGCCTCGGCATTTTCGTTAATCGGGCGGCACCGGTACAGGTGAACTTCTTAGGTTTCACGGGCACTATCGGCACGAATTGCCATGACTATATTATCGCTGACCCGGTCGTCATTCCCGAAGGTTACGAGGAGCATTACACCGAAAAAGTCGCCCGACTGCCCTGTATGATGCCGTACGACACGCGTTATAATATTCTCGGCAAGAAGCCGACGCGGGCCGAGGCGGGCTTACCAGCCGAAGGTGTGGTTTTTTGTTCCTTTAATCAGTGTTTTAAGTTTACCCCCGAAATTTTTGATTCGTGGATGAGAATCTTGAAGCAGGTTCCGGGTTCGTGCCTTTGGCTGAGCCGTCAACGCGACAGTGCAATTGAGAACTTCCACAAGCAGGCCAGCGCTCGAGGGGTGGATCCGGCTCGTATTATTTTCGCCCCCCGAGTGGGTGCGATGGAGTCTCACTTGGCGCGATTACAGTGCGCCGATTTATTTTTAGATACATTTCCTTATAATGCGCACACCTCGGCGGTCGACTCGCTGTGGGCAGGCGTCCCGCTCATAACGAGAATGGGCGATTCTTTTGCCAGTCGCTTAGCGGGCAGTTTGATTGCATCTTTAGGGCTAGCCGATTTAATCGTGCCCGACGTGGCCGCCTATGAAGCTTTAGCCGTGGATCTGGCGACTCATCCAGAAAAAGTTGCAGCGTTGAAGCAACGCTTAGTCCAGAGTCGTCAAGGCTCTACCATTTTTAATCAGGCTATTTACACTAAAAATTTCGAGAATGCCCTCACGCAAATGCATGAGAGGTACCACGCGGACTTAGCTCCTGATAATCTAAGAATCTCTTAGCCCATGCCTGCAGATACCTACCTCGAGAAGCTTGACCAGGCGGTTCTATTGTTCGAAGCGAAGCGAATCGATGAGGCCAGGGGACTATGTGAGCAGCTGATGAAGGATTGGCCACGCGACCCGAAAGTACTCAGCCTCCACGGCATTATTTTAGCCCTACAAGGTGATTTGATGTCTGCCGTCACACCGTTGCGGCAGGCCGTGGAAATCGCTCCGGCCAATCCCGTGGCGCTCTCTAATTATGGCAATGTTCTGAAAGATTTAGGCCAATTAGATTTAGCGATTATTCAGTACCAGAAGGCGATTGCAGCCAATCCGAAGTTTGCCGACGCCTATTATAATCTCGGTATCGCGCTGACGCAGAAAGGCCAGGGTCTTGCAGCGATTGAGAATTTTAATGCCGCATTAAAATACCATCCGGATTGGGCGGAGTGTTACATGAATCGCGGTAACGCACAACAAGCGTCAGGAAATTTTGATGCCGCCTTGTTAGATTATAATCGGGTCATCGAACTAATGCCGGATTCGGCTCAGGGTTATGTCAACCGGGCAAACCTGAGTCGTTTGTCTAGAAGCAGATTAGATGGCGCAATGAAAGACTTTACCCGTGCCCTTCAGTTGGATCCTGATCAGCCAGCGGCGCTTCATAGTTACGGGCAACTCTTGCATGCAATGGGGAACTATAGTGAATCAGCCAAAGTTTTGGAGCGGCTTAATCAGCATGCAACCCCGGACAACATTTTTGCCCTCGGAGACTGGGTGCACGCCAAAATGCTTATCGCGGATTGGAACGATTTGCCGCAAATAGATTTTGAATTACGCGTTCGCCTGGCCAAGAAGCAAGCGGTTGCCCGCCCGTTTGGGTTGATGGGTTCATCGCATTCAGAATTGGAGCTACAAAGTTGCGCCCAGATTTTTAGCACCATTAAATATCCCCCGTCGTCACCCCTCGTAGCCAAGCGGGCCAACGCCACTTCTACCAAGATTCGCGTTGGCTACATTGGGGGTGAATTTAGGACGCAGGCGATTTCGATTCTAATGACCGGCATCTATGAACGGCACGATGCAAAGCGCTTTGAGATTTACGCGTTTGATAATGGTTGGGACGACGGCAGTGATTTACGTCAGCGGCAGAAGGCGGTTTTCAAAAAGATGATAGATATCAGCAAGCTGGGCGATTTAGAGGCTGCGCAAATTATCGCCGAACACCAAATCGACATCTTGATTGATCTTAATGGCTTTTTCGGGCTCAGCAGGCAAGGGGTTCTAGCTTGGCGACCGAGCCCCATCCAGGTCGTTTATTTAGGCTGTCCTGGCACCATGGGAACGGAATACATGGATTACTTAATTGCAGATGCCGCCGTGATTCCGGCCGCCAGTACCTCGTGTTATAACGAAAAAGTTGTGAGGATGCCACACTCCTACTTCCCGTGTGATGATCAACGCAAAGTTTCGGAGCGAGTGTTTACAAGGGCGGAAATGGGATTGCCGGAACGCGGCTTCGTCTTCTGTTGTTTTAATAATAATTACAAAATTGTTCCCGAAACCTTTTCGCAATGGATGCGTATCCTGCAAAAAGTGGAGGGCTCCGTCTTATGGCTCTTTGAAACCAGCCAGGCGTCGGTTGTTAACCTGCGGGGGGAGGCGATGAAGCGCGGGGTGCATCCGGATCGGCTAATTTTTGCGCAGCCGTTGCCGTCTCCTGAACACCTGGCCCGCCATCGTTTAGCGGATTTATTTTTAGACACGCTGCCGTACAATGCCCACACGACCGCCAGTGATGCACTCTGGATGGGATTACCTTTAGTCACGCAAGTGGGTACAACATTCCCCGGACGAGTGGCAGCAAGTTTACTCACTGCCCTCGGAGTCCCTGAACTAATTACACGAACGCCCGA
>CAIVVQ010000071.1 GCA_903909465.1 uncultured Opitutia bacterium
CCGATGTCGGTGGTGGCGATTTGTTCGCGCAAGTTATGAATCTCATCATTCTTGGCGCGAATGCCCGCAAAGAGTTTATCGGTTTCGGACTCGGAGAGGTTGACCTTACCTTGACCTGAATTTTGGAGGTCGCGCAGTTCTTTTTCTAATTCAGCAATGTAAGCGTTACCCGCGCGGCGAAGGTCTTTCTCTTCGGAGTCGAGGCGTTGGATTTCCTTATTAAAGTGATCGCGTAGGGCGAAGCCTTCTTGGCTCGCGTCGCTGTTCATCTTGGCTTGGTCGCCACGGAATTTCTCAATGCGGTTAGATGTCTCGGTGAGTTTGGCGGCGATTTGACTACGCTCTTCTTTTTGCTCTTCACGCAGCTCTTGTCCTTTTTTGACGCCGTCTTTTTCAAAGAATCCGGTACCTAGGAAACTGGTTGAGCCTTGCTTCGTGTAAGTGTCGACGGCTTGGTCGAGGATGCGGATGCGTTCGTTGAGTCCGTTAATGGTGGCTTCTTCGGCGGCGATGGCTTTTTTGAAAACGTCATTCTGATCGCTCGCACGTTGGGTGGGGGCGGCGACTTCAGCGGCGCGGCGTTCATTCAGGTTTTTTCTTTGTTCTTGGAGTCGGGCCAGGGACTGATTGAGCGAATCGATGCCTTGGGCTAAGTGCTCTTGAGCTTTAGTGATGTCTTCGCGTGAGCCCGAATTGACGCGTGTGTTTCGATTCTTGGAGTCCTCGATCTGCTTTTGGAGTTCGGGAATTTCTTTTTCGAGGTTGATGATTTGCGCTTCATTGACCGCGATTTGCACTTGGGTCTTTTCGTAAGCACGGGCCAAGAAGCCGTAATTTCCGAGTGAGGTGATGCCGATGAGGGCGAGGACGGCGACAATTAGGTAAAAGCGGATGGTGGCGTTAATAAGGTCCCAGTAGCGGTAGAGGAAGGAAGCGGCGACCAGTTTGCCGACTTCCAAGCTCGCTGCCATAATCATGACGGCGATGTTGGAGCCGATGAAGAGTTGTCCCAGTCCGATGACCGAAAAGTACGCTGAGCACCCGGCGATGTAGAGGGCAGAGCAGATGAGTAAGAGGCGAAAACCCTTCGTTAGGGTTTTAGGTTCACCACTTGTCTGGGAAGCGACAGCTGGGGTAGTCATAATTGGGGTGACGCTTTTCTAACCTTCTTAAGTTGGATGTCAAAATTACCTTTTTCACATTGGGGTGCAGAAGTTACCGAAATCACTAAGGATTTTGCACAAAACAAAAAGGCACCCCGCGTGGGGTGCCTTTAAGCACTGGGTGTGAACGCCGAAATTACTTAGCAGGGACAGACGCTGCTTTGACGTATTCTTCTACGGAAATGTCGCCGCTTTTATCGGCGTCATAGCGAATAAAGCTCTTCTCTGCCTTGGCAGGATCCTTCTTTCGCACGGCGAGGAATTCTTCCTTGGTCAGTTTACCGTCGCCATTGACATCGGCCTTCTTGAAATCCGCTGCCAATTCTTCAGGTGTCTTCACTGCCTTAGCGGGGGCAGCGGGAGTGGCCTCAGGAACGCCGGGGAAGGTGGTGTCTTCATCCTTATTCTTAGCTGCGACATCCACTAACTTATTCTTTTTACCTTTGCCGATTGCGACGGCGTTGGGATTAGGAGCGGTAATCGGTGGGGGGAGGAATTTGCTGAGGCGTTCAATGACGGCCTTGTTTTCTGGCTTGTTGGCCAAGTTGACCGGCTCGGTCGGTGCGTTCACTTCGTCGTACAATTCGGTGTCGTAGATCTTGTTGTCTTCGATGCCGCGCCAGAGGGTGAGGCGCCAGCGTTCATCGCGGATGCTGTAGCCCATGACGTTAGATTTACCGCCCTTGATGTATCCGCTCTTAAGTCCAGCAGCGTCTTTGTCGGTCTTGGGGTATTGGCTGAGGGCGACTTCTTTAACTTTGACGGCAGGATTTTCGAGCACCGGGCGGAGGCTGACGCCATCGGTGTCGGGCTTGGGCAGTCCGCACAAATCAGCGAGGGTTGGGTAGACGTCGACGAACTCCACGAGTGAGTCGGTCTTCGCACCGGTGTTCTTCATGCCAGGGAAACTGATGATGAGAGGTGCGCGCGTATCGACTTCGAAGTTGGTGTGCTTGCCCCACTCTTGGTGGTCGCCGAGTTTCAAGCCGTGGTCGCCCCAGAGGACGATAACCGTGCTATCCGCGAGGCCTTCTTTTTCCAGGGCATCGAGCACGAGGCCAAGGTTAGCGTCGGTATAGCTAATGGCGGCATAGTAACCATGGCGCAAGTCCTTGGTTAATTGCTCAGGCAGGGCTGTGAAGCTCTGTTTCTTTTCCTTCGGAGGGATGTTGGTGTAAGAGTGTAATTCACCGCTGTCGCTGTCGTTAGCGTAGAGAGGCGCACCTTCAGGGTACTTGCTGCTGGTGTCGGGCAACTTGTCCGCATCGTACATATCCCAATATTTCTTAGGCGAAACGAGGGGTAGGTGAGGCTTGGAGAAGCCAACGGCGAAGAAGAAGGGCTGACCTTTTTGTTTTAATTCACCAAGGGTCTTAACAGCTAAGCGTGCGGTTTTGCCATCGGTGTAGAAATCATCCGCCACATCGCCGGCTTCGAAAGCAGGACCTTTTACTTTTTCGGCGCCACTATTTTTACGATCCTCGAGGGCAGCGTTATTTTCTTTCTTTGAGTAAATCGGCGCTTCTGGTGTGCCCCATGGGGTGGACCAGCATGCGGGGTCGTCGAAACCACCATGGAAGATTTTGCCCATACCTTGGGAGTAGTAACCATTCTTAATGAAGAACTGTCCGAGTGAGACGGCATCGGGGAGGGCAGTGCGGAAGTGGGTTTCGAGATCCCAGACACGAGTCGCGTCGGGGCGCTTACCGGTCATAATCGAAGCGCGCGAAGGGCTGCAGACGGCTTGTTGGCAGTAGGCGTGATTGAAGACCATGCCGCGTTTGGCGAGGCGATCGAAATTAGGGGTCTTGATGACGGTGTTGCCGTAACAGCCCAGCTCAGGGCGAAGGTCGTCGACCACAAGGAAGAGGACATTGAGTTTTTTGTCTTCGGCATGAGCGCCAGCAGCGGCAGCAACAAGCAGACAGGTCAGTAGCTTTTTAAACATAGGTGGGTTGAGGTAGTTGAATAACCCTTCGAGATGCAAGAAGTTCCATTAAATCTGGAATTGCCTGCGGGTGGATGGGTTTTGGGCCCAGAAATCTCCATGTGGCCTTACTTTAAATGAAATAACACGATTTTCGCACCCTTTACAATTGGGTCGGATAACTTTACGGCTACCCCCTGTATGCAGCCGTCGCGGTTAAAGTTTAAGCTCGAAGCAACCGCCACGGGGTCGCGTGCGCGAGCGGCCACGTTCCGCACTCTACATAATGAGGTGCAGACGCCCCTGTTTATGCCCGTGGGAACTCAGGCGACCGTGAAAGGGCAGATGCCAGACGCCTTGTTGGATTCGGGTTCGCAAATTCTCTTAGCCAATACCTACCACCTTTTGCTTCGTCCGGGTCCCGAGGTCTTTAAGAAGGTCGGAGGGATCCATAAATTCATGGGCTGGGAGAAGTCGGTTCTCACCGACTCGGGAGGCTTTCAAATTTTCTCGCTACCGAATGCGCGTTCGATTGCCGAAGATGGCGCTCAGTTTCGTAGTTACGTGGACGGGCAAAAAATATTATTAAGCCCAGAGGTGAG
>CAIVVQ010000072.1 GCA_903909465.1 uncultured Opitutia bacterium
CCTCGTACGCTGGGTCGTCTTAGCGCATGAATGTAACGAAGCGACGGTCAAGAAAATCAAGGCCTTAAATATTAAAGCGCTGCGATCCGAATTAAAATACCATCGCAATTACCCCAAGGGTTCGCTCGCGGCCCATGTCATCGGTTACATTAATAAAGAAGGTCAGCCCACCGGTGGAATTGAAAAAGCCTTACAACCGTTTCTGCAGGGACAAAAAGGGTGGATTGAATCGGAGCGTGATGGACGCCGCCGCGAAATCGCCAGCATCCGTTTACGTGAAGTGGCACCGGTGGATGGCAATACGGTTGTCTTAACCCTCAATAGTTTCGTGCAGAAGTCGTGCGAAGATGCTTTGGCCGCAGCGGTGGCACGTTACAATCCGATCAGCGGCGTGATCATTGTGAGCGAACCGCGGACAGGACGCATTTTGGGCTTAGCAAATTGGCCGACGTTTGATTTAAATAATTATTTCGATCCGAAGCTCGCGCCGATGGACAGCCAGCGCAATCGAGCGGTCTCAGATATTTATGAGCCAGGTTCGGTTTTTAAAATTGTTTCAATTTCGGGAGCCTTGGAGGAGCGTTTAATTACGCCCAATTCAATTTACGACTGTAGCCTCGCCACGGTGCCGTATCGCGGCCGGATGATTTCGTTGCCGGCGGATTCACACCCGATTGGCACGGTGACGGTGCGCGACATCGTGCGGGAATCGTCCAACCGAGGCACCGTCCAAATCGGGATGTTGTACGCCGAGCGTTTGGGTGAAGACCGTTTTTATAATTTAATTAAGTCGTTCGGCTTTGGCAGTAGCACGCAACTCATCACGGGCGCCGAAGTGCCGGGGCTGCTGATCAAGCCCGAGAATTGGGACGGCATCACCATTTCGCGGATGCCGATGGGTCACTCGGTGAGCGTCACGGCGATGCAGATGCACTATGCGATGTCGGTCATCGCCGCCGATGGGTTGCTCATGCAACCGCAGTTAGTGTTACGTGTGGAAGACTCCAAGACGCGCGAGACGATTGTGAATTACTTACCTCATGCCCGGGCGCGTGCGATCAAGAGCAGCACCGCCACGCAGGTGGCGCAGTTGTTGCGTGCGGTTTGCGGCAAAGGCGGCACGGCGCCGATTGCAGATATTCCAGGCTACGAAGTGGCGGGTAAGACCGGGACCACGCAGAAATTAATTAACGGAAAGTATTCCACCACGCACCACGTGGCCTCGTTTGCAGGCTTCTTTCCGGTGAATGACCCGCGCTTGGCCATCACCGTCATCATCGATGACCCCCAAGGCGAGGGCGTCGCTTATGGTGGGAAAGTTTCCGCCCCGATTTTCCGCGAAGTCGCAGAGAATTGTATTCGTTGGTTAGAAATTCCACCAGCCACGGCTGCGGGACGAAGTCTCGCCAGCATCAATCCATGAGCTCGACCACGCTCTCACCACGAACCGACGCCATGGAATCACCGACACTCGAAAATTTATTAAAGGGCATTCCGACCTTGGGTCGTTCAGGTGAATGGAACGCGCGCATCACTAATATCGTGACGGATAGTCGCCGCATTTTACCGGGATCGCTTTTCTTTGCATTGCCCGGACTACGGGTAGACGGCCACGAGTTTTTAAATGATGTGATTGCCCGTGGTGCGGCGGCGGTGATTTCGGGTCAGCCCGTCTCGGGCTTGCCCGCAGTGGCGGCCGCGCAAGTGGCGGAGCCTCGGCAAGTATTGGCCGAAGTGGCGCGCCGGTTTTATGATCACCCCGAAGCAAAACTCCAACTCTTGGGCGTCACGGGTACCAATGGAAAGACCACGGTTACCACTTTATTGCGTCACCTCTTACAATCGCCTCAAGAGTCATGGGGCTTGATCGGGACGGTGCGTTATTATTTAGGTCGACGTTCGATACCGTCTTACAAGACGACACCCGAGTCCGCTGACCTGGCTGGCTTCTTCAAGCAAATGGTGGAGGAGGGTTGCGTGGGCGCTTGCATGGAAGTGAGTTCACATGCCTTGCATCAGGATCGAGTACACGGTTTTCATTTCACCGCCGCGGCCTTCACTAATTTAACTCGTGACCACGTTGATTACCACGGTGACCTCGAAAATTACTTCAACGCGAAGCAGGCACTCTTTGATGGTCGCACTGGTTCGGTGCCCGATGTGTGTGTGATTAATACGGATGACCCATCAGGAAATATTTTGGCCGAAGCCTGTCGTCGTCGTGGTAAGGTCATCTCCTTTGGTGTAAATAAAGACGCCGATTTGCGAGCCACCGAAATTGTTTACCACCCGCGCGGTGCGAAGTTCACGGTACAGTGGCAAGGCGCCACGGCGAAATTCAATTCGCCACTGCCGGGCGATTACAACGTCTCGAATGTTTTATGCGCCTTGGCCTTGGTGGCTTCGTTGGGGCGCGACCCCTTGAAACTTTCAAACGCGTTAGAATCGTTTGACGGTGTGCCCGGACGTATGGAGCGAGTGGAGGTCGGACAGGCTTTCCCGATTTTTGTGGATTACGCACACACCGACGATGCCCTGCGTAATGTGTTGCGCATGTTGCGTCCGATTACACCAGGTCGCGTGCTGGTGGTCTTTGGCTGTGGCGGTAATCGGGATCGCGGTAAGCGACCCGCCATGACGCAAGCCGTGGTCGATGGAGCGGACTTAGCTTGGGCGACTGCCGATAATCCGCGCAAGGAAGCGATTGAAACTATTTTTGAAGACATGCGTGGCGGGGTTACTAATTTAGCGAAGGTCGAGTTTGTGCCTGATCGTCGCGAAGCAATTCGTCGGGCCTTGGCCGCTGCTCAGCCGAACGACTGCGTGCTCATTGCGGGTAAGGGTCATGAGACCACCCAAGAGTTTCACGACACAGTCGTTCCGTTCGATGACCGCGCGGTAGTTAAAAATATTTTAGAACTCCGGAGGGGTTCGGTGTCATGAGTGCGACGTTTGTACCTGAGCTGATGGCACAATGGTCGCAAGGTCATTGGTCGAAGCCGCCCACCCGAGCAATTCAAGGCTTTGGCACAGACACGCGTACATTGGGGGCCGGCGATGCTTTTGTTGCGATTAAAACGGAACGTCGCGACGGACATAATTACTTAAGCGAAGCGCAGCAACGTGGAGCGGCGTGTGCCTTGGTTTCAAAACTCATTGCGAATGATTTGCCACAATTAGTGGTCGATGATCCGCAGGCGGGCCTCCGTCGTATCGCCGCTGGCTGGCGCCAACAATTCAAGGGCACCGTAATTGGGGTCACGGGAAGCGTGGGCAAAACTTCGACCAAAGATTTGCTGGGCGCATTGTTGGGACCTTCGGCATTCATCACGGAGGCTAATCTTAATAATTTAATTGGCGTTCCTTTGATGATATTGCGTCTGGATCACGCCAAGCACCGTTTTGCGGTGATTGAGGCCGGCATGAGCGTGCCAGGAGAACTCAAAATTTCTGCAGAAGTGATGCGTCCTAATCTGGCGATTGTAACGGCGGTGGCGCCGGTGCACTTGGCGGGCGTGGAATCCTTAGCCGGTGTGGCCCGCGAGAAATCCCAATTGGTGGCGGCACTCACAACGAGTGGAAAGGCGATTATGCCTGCGAGTTTGTTGGCATGGCCCGACTTTAAAGCTTTTGCGGCACAGACGTTCGCCGTCCAATTTGAGGGAGAAGCCGCTCCATTGGTTAAGCCTGCGCGATTAATTTCCGCATCCCTGCATTCACAGGGTTCCCAGCGTGTTCTCACCTTGGATGGCGAAGCGTATACGCTGGCGGCGATTTCCGACGGTTTAGCACGTAATGCCGCGTTGGCGATTGTAGCGGCGAAAGAGGTGGGCGTGAGTGTTGCCGCGATCCGCGAGGCGCTGGTTCGCTGGTTGCCGCCGCTGGGGCGGGGCAGTGTGCATGCGCTAGCGGACCAAACTTTCTATATCGATTGTTATAATTCGAGTCCGTCTTCGCTCATCGATGCTGCGCAATGCTTCGACCGTCTCAGTGCGGCTGATGCACGTCCGCGATTATTTGTACTAGGTGGTATGGCTGAGTTGGGAGCGCAATCGGCGGCACTCCACCGCGAGTGTGGCGCCCATTTACCGCTCCGCACCGGTGATGAAGTCGTGGGTTGGTCGGGC
>CAIVVQ010000073.1 GCA_903909465.1 uncultured Opitutia bacterium
AGCTTCTTTAATTCATCACGCTCCCAGCGCAGAGGCTGCTCCACGCCATCGTAAAATCCCTCAATGTTTACGGCATTATCCGCATCGTGCAGCGAGGCACACAATTCCGCCAATGCTTGAATGGGATTATAAACCGCGCCACCGTGTAAACCTGAGTGTAAATCAGAACGCGGACCCGTCAGGCCAACTTCGAGGCCGATGATGCCGCGCAATCCGGTGGTAATGACAATTTGATCCGACGAGGGACTGGCGGTGTCGGACAACAAAACGCAGTCCGCTTCCGAAAATTCTTTTTTATAATTATTTAAAAATTCCGGAAAACTAGGTGAGCCAATCTCTTCTTCGCCTTCGATTAAGAAAGTCACACGCAATGGGAGATCAGGTTTGCGCTTCAACAAATTCGCTACCGCGACCACAGCCGCTAAGTGCGGGCCCTTGTTGTCTGCCGTGCCCCGACCCCACACACGGCCATCACGCACGACCGGCTCAAACGCAGGCGAGGTCCATAAATTCAACGGATCCGCCGGCTGCACATCGTAGTGACCATACAAGATAATGTGCGGCCATTCCTTCGGACCCTTCCGACGGGCCAGCACAATCGGGTGTAAAGGTGTCGGTACGACTTCGACCTCTAAGCCCGCACGCTTGAGTAAGCCGCAAATATGCTCCCGGGCTCCATCCATGCCCGCCTTAAAGCTCGAATCCGTCGAAACACTGGGGTGCTTCACATATTCAATAAGCTCTTTAATCAGGTCCATCCCTCCATTAGGTAAAGAACCCGTCCAAGCGCAAGTTCCCACCCCCTCTAACCCTGCCCCTTGTAACCGTGTCACCTTGCCAACGTGCCCCCTCGCGAGCTCAGCTCGTGTTCCCCTGGCCAACGTGCCCCCTGAACCTTTCCTTCACTACCATTACTAACCCATGTCCGCCGCGGAACAATTAAAGGCCATGAAGGCCCGCACCGAGAAATTCATCGGGGAACAAGAAATCGCCAAACGCCTTGAGGCTGGCAAAACCCTGCGCGTTAAACTCGGCGTCGACCCCACCCGACCCGACCTCACCTTTGGTCATATGGTCGTCTTGAATAAGCTCCGTCAGTTTCAAGACCTCGGACACCAAGCCGTCCTCATCATCGGAGATTATACAACACGCATCGGCGATCCGACGGGCCGCTCCGACACCCGCCCCGTACTCAGCGAGGCCGATATCGAAGCGAATGCCAAAACTTACCTCGAACAGGCCTACCGCATTCTGGATCCGAAAAAAACCGAAGTGCGCCGCAACAGCGAGTGGTTCGGAAAAATGTCCTTCCTCGATGCGCTTAATTTGAGTCGTCAAATGACAGTCGCACAAATGCTCGTACGCGACGATTTCGCCAAACGCTACCAAGAGCAAACGCCTATTTCCATTGTCGAATTCCTCTACCCGCTTTTACAAGGACACGACTCCGTGATGCTTAAGGCCGACATCGAAATCGGTGGCAGCGATCAACTTTTCAACATGATGGTGGGACGCGACCTCCAAGAGAAAGATGGTCAAGCACCGCAAGCCGTCCTCGGCATGCCCCTCCTCGTCGGACTCGATGGCGAAAAGAAAATGTCCAAGAGTTTGGGCAACTACATTGCCTTTAACGAAAACCCGAAAGATATGTTCGGCAAAATCATGTCTGTGCCCGATGCGACAATGTGGACCTACTACCGCCTGCTCCTCGAACGCAGCGACGAAGAAATTAAATCGCTCCAGACTCAACACCCGATGGAGATGAAGAAACAGCTGGCGGTCACGCTGACTGATAAATTCCATGGCACCGGTGCTGGCGCCAAAGAACGCCAAGAATTTGAGACCGTCTTCTCTAAAGGGGGCGTACGGACCGATATGCCCGAATTCACTTGGGATGCTTTATCTGCAGGGGCTAATGAGGCTGGAATTGTCGACCTACTTGCGGCCACCGGACTATTTCCCTCGAAGAAAGAAGTTCGCCGACTCATCGAAGGCGGCGCCGTGAAGATTGGTGATGAAAAAATTTCGGATTCGGCCCTGAAAATCTCCCGTCCGACCTCGGAAATTGTCATCCAAGCAGGCAAACGGACCTTCGTGAAGGTGAAGTAATCAGGCCTAGAGTCTATACGGTCGGGTCTAGCTCCAGCACGCGGCTAATCCAAGACGTAAATCCGTAACGGAGACGAATGGCGGGGTCTATCGGTACATAAGGTTTAGCCAAGAACCCTGCCAGGGCATCATCGTCATCAGTTAATAAGTGAATATTATTAGGGTGGTAAAAATCACATTCCAAAATGCGGGGGTTGGTTGTGATTAATTTCTTTTCGGCACCAAGGGCCTCGAACACACGAAGTGAAAAACCTTGGTGCATATCTAGGTGTGTTACATCTAAAATAACTCGGGCGGAGCGAACATGAACAAGGTTCTCCGCATAACTAAGCAGCACCTCGGTGAATAAAATACCTTTTAACGATGTCTGGATTCCCGCTACAGGCCCAACAATGCGCATGCTTATGCTCTGCCCATGACGACAAAGCCTCGAAGCAGTCTCTAGAATAAAAGACGTACGAGCGTCGCGTCCTCCGATAAAGTATACATCCACAGCTGGCTCAGCAAGACCGCCAGAAGGTGCGACATGATCAAACCAAAAGTTTCCGAGATGGTGTATGCCCATCTCGGGACGTGCATCGCGAGGATCAAAGACGTAAAATTTCCGAAAGTATTGCTGTCGCTCTTCAACTCCAGGAAATCGTGCAATACCATCCCAGTGATAGGCATAACATCGACTCGACAACGATTGGATTTTTTTGAGCTGCTCATGTGTAAAAATGTCCGGCCTTATCACGAGAGCGTAATCTACATAGCCACATTTTTGAATTTCTCTGCTTACATGATTTTTGAGAAACTCTATGACCAATCTCTTCTTATAGCCCCTGTCACCTATAATTTTGTGCAATAAATTGGCTATCCGCTGAAAAAAATTTTGGTAGCGAAATTTTGGGGAGTTGTCGCGGAACACTGGGCACTCAGTAATAAGATGCACCCGGAAGCCAAGTTGCTCGAGATTACGTTGGAATTCAGAAAAAATACCAGCGTGCCCAGGCATAACAAGCATTATAGATTTACCGGAAAAACGACTCACTTGTGTAATTGATTCGTGTAAGATTAAATTTATTGATTATGAGCGAGCCACTAGACAAAAGGTTTCTCTGCTCATGCAATCACAAACAACATAAACCTACTCGTGCTTTCTCTTGTAATTTGTGTTTTTACTTTTGTGTTACTACGCAAGCCCACGCGCGCGATGCGCAGGCGCCTCACCTACCGCATTAGAATCTGGCGAAATCGGTCGTTCTGGTCCTCCGTTCATCCGCAGCAGCCTCGCTCGCCGAGATTACGCATTATTGTGAGTCTAACGACATCCCCTTCACGGTTAAAGCAGCTCGAGCCCGTACTGCGGTCTCTTACAGTTGGACAGACGCGTCCGCCCAATGAAATCCACCTTAACCTGCCCTGGAAGTTTAATCGTGGCACTGAAGAATTTGTGCTGCCGGAATTTCTCTCCCGCTATCCAGTTACTATATTTCGTGTAGATGATGTCGGCCCAGCAACCAAACTTATTCCTACGCTCGCACGTATAACCGACCCGAATACCTGGGTGCTAACAGTCGATGATGACGTCAGGCACCTTCCCGCGGCCATCGAGCAACTAGAATGCGCAGCCGTTGCAGATTCAACCTCAGCATTTGGGTATTCCGACTATGCACTTTGGCGAAAATGGAAACCAGGTACGCCTGTCGACTTCTTAGCAGGCTACGGTGGCTGTCTTTATAAGCGAAGTTTTTTTGGCGCCAACTTCACTGCATATTTTGAACAAGCTAGCGCTAATCGTTCATGCTACTTCCAGGATGACATCGTAATAAGCAACTATCTTGAACTACAGGGCGTCAGGCGCTGGCGAATAGCTCCCCTTGAATGTAATATTACGATAATGAAAAAACGCGGGTGCCTCTTAGAGCAAGCTGCCGGCAAGGATGCACTTTCTCACGGCGCAGGAAGCGGCATGAATACAAGGGACCGCTCTCTTAATGCGATAAAATACCTCGAGCGAGCGGGCTTAGCAACCCAGCGCACTAGTAACTAATCGTAAGTCCTTCGGATTACCTTATCCACTAAAAGGGCCGTCGAGGAATCCCAGTCTAACCACTTCCAGTTTCGCACCGTCCGCCGAGGACTAGAAGCGCTGCGATCTATAATTTCTGCAAGTTTATCAACATTTCCCAACGGAAAAAACTCCACCGACTCGCCTGCAATCTCGCGGAACACGGCGATATCGGAAGCAATCACCGGGAGGCCGCGGCTCAATGACTCAATCACAGGCAAGCCGAACCCTTCAATGTAGGAAGCCGCAATCAGGGCATGTGACTTTTGATAGGCAAAACCAAGCTCTGCGTCGCCGAGCTCATGAAAAATAAAGATTCTGCGTCCGAGCTCCGGGTGAAATGATATTCGCCCCAGCAACTCATCGGCCTGCCAGCCAACTTTGCCAATAATCAAAAGGTTCGCATCTACACCCCTGGCCCACAGACGCTCCATCGCATCTAGCACCTGCAAGTGATTCTTGTGTGGAGCGACAGTTCCCACCATTAGAAAACAAGGGCGACTTACTGCCTCGGCCAATGCAATTTGAGGCCTAAGGGCTACGGGAGTGGACGCATCAGCTCCAAGGTGGAAGTAATCTACCCACGGGCCACAGGTATCGGGTAGACGCGATTTAATTTCCTGCTCAGAAAAAGCGGAGATCGTCATAATTCCTTCCGCCTGTCTTGATACCCATTGGAAAAACTCGCCAAACTCTTTCATGTCGCGGTAAAATTCCGGATGCGAGAGCGGAACACAGTCGTAAATAAACATGATGACATGAACCCCTCTCGCTTTGGCTCCAGCTATCGATTGTAGCCTATGAATCGGGTACTCGACAACCACAAGGGTGTCGCCGCGTGACAGCTTAATGGCCTTGGTCTGTCGTAAACATCGTCGGACGCACGCCGCCAAAATCGACCCAACTATTGAGCCCAAAAAGCCGCCCAGGAATCTAAAAGCGGAGGCAACATGAGCGGGATTTGATTTCAACTTTGCCCTAGCTAAACGACGCAATGAACGACACCTAAAGGTGAATAGCCTTGCCCACACGAAGGCCCGATAGACAGGGCCGTCAACGTTTTCGAAGGCACCCCAGTGACGGCCATCAAATTGTACCGCCTGTACCTCCACACCCGCTGGAACAATATCACGACACCGGCGGCAGACTTCTCTTGCTACACGCTGGATTCCAGTGCGATTTTCTGGCCGCCAAAATGACTCCGTGCCGTCAAAAAAAATTCTCCTAGGCATAAACGTACCCAAGGTTAAGCAGCCAAATTAGCAAGCGGAAGTACAATAACCATGCAATCGGGGGTTTTCGTGGCGGCAGTTCAACTACTGGGAAAAACTCGTGTCCCCGTGAAGGTCTTTTCCCTTCCCTAGGACTAACTTGCCTCCCTATTATCCGACCTCCCGCATGGCCGCCGAACACTCTAGTCCCGATTTCGTGCACCTCCACGTGCATACGGATTACAGCATGCTCGATGGCTGCAGCCGCATCGACCGCCTCATGGATCGGGCTTGCGATATGAATATGCGCGCGGTTGCCATCACCGACCACGGCAATCTTTTCGGTCTCTTCGACTTCTGGCACGAGGCCCAACAAAAATCTAAAAGTGGATTGAAATTAAAACCTCTCTTGGGCTGTGAACTTTACCTGGTCTGGGACCACGCGCTCACTGACAAGCCCGATCGCAATAGCCACAAGTACTACCACATGGGTGTCATCGCCCGCAGTTTTAAAGGCTACCAGAATTTAACGAAACTTGTCTCCGATGCCCACGTTCGCGGCCTGCACTACAAGCCGCGTACCGACATCGTTCAACTCGCCAAACACGCCGAAGGGCTCATCGGTTTCAGCGGCTGTCTCCAAGGCATTATCCCACAAAATCTCCTTAAAGGTGACTACGAGGCCGCACGCAAGGCCTGCGCACATCTCGTCGAAATCTTCGGCCGAGAAAATTTTGTCATCGAACTGATGGACCACGGTATCGAGGAACAGAAACGCATCATCCCAGAGCTCCTTAAACTCGCCGAAGAATTTAAACTGCGAGTGGTCGCCACCAACGACGTTCACTATGTCAACGAGAGCGACAATGTTGCCCACGACGCAATGCTTTGCATTCAAACCGGTGCCCGACTCGCCGATGAACGTCGTATGCGTTACCCCGCGCAAGAATTCTACCTTAAGAGTGAAGCAGAAATGCTGCGCGTCTTCTCCGAGATTCCTGACGCGATTAAAAACACGGTGGCGATTGCCGAAATGTGCGACGTGCAATTGCCCGTCGGAAAAAATCACTACCCGGTTTATATTTTCAGCGAAGGCACCAAGCCGAAGTCAGACAAGAAGCTCGATAATATTCTCGATGGCTACGAGGGCCTAAAAAATAAGCTGTCCGTCGCCGCCGGCAAAGCGGGCGATTTTAAGGTCACCAGCGATAGCCGTGATGGCATGCGACTGAATGGATCCTTCCTTCTCGATGTTGTTAAGAAAGGACTAAAGGAGCGCTACGGTGTCGATTACGACAGCCCTAAATCGTGGACCGATGAGAAAATTCCTGGACCAGGAAAATCAAGTCCCGCTGAACTGTGTCGGCGCGTCGATTACGAGATGGGCGTCATCGCTGGCACCGGCTTTGTTGATTACTTCTTAATCGTCTGGGACTTTATCGATTGGGCCCGCCATCAAGACATCCCCGTTGGCCCTGGTCGTGGATCGGGCGCCGGATCCATCGTCGCTTACTGCCTCAAAATTACCGACATCGATCCGATTCGCTTCGGACTCCTGTTCGAACGCTTCCTGAATCCTGAACGCGTCTCCGCACCCGACTTCGATATCGATTTTTGTATGCGCCGTCGTGACGAGGTCGTCGATTACGTGCGTAAAAAATACGGCTCCGATCGCGTCGCCAACATCATCACCTTCGGAACCTTCGGCGCGAAGATGGTCGTGCGTGACCTCGCACGCATTAAGGACCTGCCGTTCATTGAGTCCAATCGACTCGCGAAACTCATTCCCGAGGACATCAACATCTCTCTCGAAGACGCGCTAAAGAAATCGAACGAGCTCCGCGAAGAGGTGAATGTGAATCCTCAAGCGGCCAGCATCATCGAAACGGGGCGCGTTATTGAAGGCATGGTGCGTAACAGCGGTAAACACGCTTGCGGTATGATCATCGCCGACCGTCCGCTGACCGACATCATTCCGGTAACCATGCAGGAAGGCGATCTGACTACTCAGTACGCCAAGGACCCCGTAGAAAAACTCGGCCTATTGAAGATGGATTTCTTGGGACTGAAGACTTTAACCGTTATCGACGACGCACAAAAGCTCGTGCGCAAACACCGCAAGCAGCCTGATTTTAATATCGATAAAATCGGCTTCGAAGACGCCGCAACTTTTGCCCTGCTTAATGACGCCAAAACAGTCGGCGTGTTCCAACTTGAATCAGGCGGCATGCAATCGCTCTGCCGTCAGTTTGGCATTTCCTCAATCGATGAAATCGTGGCCTTGATTGCACTCTATCGCCCAGGCCCGATGCAGTTCATCCCTGAGTTCGTGAAGAGCAAAAAAGACCCAGCCGCCGTCCGCTACGCCCACCCCTTGCTCGAGCCGGTGGCGAAAGAGACCTACGGTATTCTGGTTTACCAAGAACAAGTAATGGAGGCCGCGCGAGTGGTCGCAGGCTACACCCTCGGCGCCGCTGACCTTCTTCGCCGTGCGATGGGTAAAAAGATTAAAGAGGAAATGGACAAACAGCGCTCCATCTTCGTCGAAGGCGCCGCCAGGACTCACAAAATTGAAAAGAAGAAAGCTGAAGAGATTTTCGCGACGCTGGAGAAATTTGCAGAATACGGATTTAATAAATCCCACTCTGCCGCTTACGCGATTCTCTCGTACCGCACCGCCTACCTGAAAGCGAACTACCCGGTTGAGTTCATGTCGGCCATTCTGACCTCTGAGCAAGGTAACGCTGATAAGCTCGCCGAATTCATGTCCGAGGTTGAATCACTTGGCATGAAAGCACTCGGCCCCGACGTGAATCAATCGGACACAGACTTCACACCTGTAGTTAAAGACAACGCCATCCGCTTTGGACTCGGCGCGATTAAAGGCGTCGGCGAACAAGCCGCGCGTGCAATCGTTGCCGAACGTGAGAAGAACGGACCATTTAAAGACTTCTGCGACTTCGTTGGCCGGATGGGCGACGAAAATCTCAACACGCGCACACTCGACTGCTTATCGCGCGCGGGTGCATTCGATTTCTCCGGCGAGGATCGCCGTCACTTAGTCGATTCCATTGAATCCGTACGTCGTCACTTCTCTGCGGAACGCAAAGAACGTGCCAGCGGACAAGGAAGTCTCTTTGATATGCTTGGCGCAGAAGATGCCGGTTCGGCCCGTCCAACTGATCTCATTCTGCGCAAGTCGGAAAAGATGCCAAAGCTGGAGATGCTCAACAGCGAGAAGCAACTTATTGGCTTCTACCTTAGTGGCCACCCACTTGCCGATTACCACGGACTCGATGAGGCGATTGCGACCCTGAGCACCACGCCCGATCGCATTGAACTGGACCGTAATGAACGCCACACCGTGCGCATTTGCGGTATCATCGGCGGCCTCGAAAAAAAGATTACCAAGAAAGACAATCGCCCCTGGGCCCTCTTCACGGTCGCGTCGCGTTCGGTGACGATTCCTATCAACATGTTCACCGAGGCCTACGAGGCCGCAGCCCAATTAAAGGACGGCGAACTCCCCTTATTAATGGACGGTTCTCACGTCATCGTTGATGCCCGCGTTATCTGGCGCGAAGAGCGCAGCGAATGGTCCATCAGTGCACACGCCATCACGCCACTACGTCGAGCCCCAAGTTTAATTAAGAAAATTCTATTTGCGTTGAAACCCGGACCCGAAGCCGGCGACTTCATGGAGAAACTCGTGGGACACACACGAAAGATTGATGGAACCTCAATCGTGCAGATTGGATTTATCCAGCCCGATGGCCGCGTCTTGGTCGCTGAAGCCGCACGCACGATGACGACACGTTTCGAACCCGAAACCTACGCGCTCTTTGCTAAGCATCCAGCTTGCGCCGGAATCCAAGTCGAAGCCATCGCTCCCTCTCAGCCTCCGCAACGGAAATTCGGCCCCAGGGGGTAAATTAAAACAAGAGGGTTGCGGGTCGATTGCCCACGGTTTAAGTAGAGGGCGCCCCGTTGCATGCCGAGAAATCTATGCGTCTTCGTGATAAAATTTACCTGAAGTTAAGGAGCCTAAGCTACTTCGATAAACTCCGAAAACTCCGGTACCTTATGCGCACATGGAGCAACGCCTTGTTCTGGGCGATGCCACACAAAGTTAAGCCAAAACCTATTTCAGCGAAAATTATTGTGGGGCTCACCGCCTCGCCCGATCGCATTCGCCACCTAAAGCCCGTCCTGAAATCAATTCTGCGTCAAAGTTACCCGCCGGATGAGATTCATTTAAATATTCCATTTGTATTTAAACGCAACGGCACTTCCTACGATATCCCACAATGGCTTCTCGAAATTAATCCTAAAATTAAATTGAAGCGCGTAGAAGATGTCGGTCCGGGCACTAAAGTAATCCCTACACTCCTAGAACTAGGGAGCACAGAAGACGTCCTCGTGATTACTGCTGACGATGACATTTTGATGATTCCTGGGACGATTGAGGAGATTGCTAAAGCATTTCTCCAGGACCCCGAAAGGCTTTACGGCTTCAGCGGTTATACGCTGAGCGAAGATTTCGCCCCAGACTACGAAAATAAAGAGCGGCCAGTCGATGTACTGGAGGGGTATGCGCACTTCGCCGTTCACCGTAGGTTCATCGATCAAGATTTTGCGGATTACATTAAGGCCGCTCACGCCCTTCGTGCCTGCTATTTGCAGGATGATATTGTGCTAGCTAATTATTTTGCCCTTAAAGGGAGGCCTCGTATCCAATTATACACACCGCACGCCAATCGTGAAGTGGCCCGCCATCGGGGGGCTATTCTCTATTACGGCATGGGAGCGGATGCATTACATATGGGCGGCGGCTCTGATTCATACAGCGACACTTATAGCGCACCATTTCTTACTAAGACCAAAGAGATCGCAAAGTTCCTGGGCGAAAAAAATCTGTGGGCGCTCATCCCGCGCAGCTAAGACCATGACTACTCGCTTCAAGCCCGAAACCTACGCCCTCTTTGCGAAGCACCCAGCCTGTGCCGGCATCCAAGTCGAAGCCATCGCACCCTCTCAACCACCCCAACGCAAATTCGGCCCCCGCGGTTAGAATTATTTCTTTAAGCTTAATGAAATCTATTAAAATAGCTTTTAGCGATTTCATCTTTGGCGCTAACTCGAGAGATCGCCTAGCGCAATTTGACCCTCGTTCTAATTTTATAACTGACTTACTAAAATTACATTACGGCGTTGAGGTCGTTCAGTCGCATGAGGCTGAAGTCTTGTTTTATTCTACGTTTGGCAATGAACATAGAAAGTTTGTGGGGAAAAAGATATTTTATACCTCTGAAAATGTTTTGCCCGACTTTAATGAATGCGACTTTGCCATAACCTTCTGCCACCTGCCAGATGAGCCAAGACACCTACGTCTCCCGCAGTATGTACATTATGTTTTAAACCCAAAAGCTTTAGTCAAAGATTCAAGTTACGACCCCGAGAGTGTCCTGAGAAATAAGGGTCGTTTTTGCAATTTTCTTGTTTCAAATCCACGGGGAGCTGAAAGAAATAAATTTTTGAAGATGTTGAATCGCCGAAAGGCGGTCGATTCTGGAGGGCGGCACTTCAACAACATAGGCAAAATCGTTTTAGATAAACTTTCATTTATTCAGGACTATAAATTTACTTTAGCGTTCGAAAATTCATCCTACCCTGGATACACGACCGAAAAACTGGTTGAGCCAATGCTGGCAAAAAGTTTGCCAATTTACTGGGGCAACCCAGAGGTCGCACGCGACTTCAACCCGCGGAGCTTCATAAATATTTCAGACTTTTCTAGTTTTGATGCTGCCATTGATTATGTCCTGAAAGTTGATTCCGACGATCAACTCTACCTGTCTTACCTCAAGGAACCCTGGTTTAACGACAATCGCATACCCGATTGGTTTAGACCTGAGTACACTTCAGCAGCATTAAAAAGATTCATTGATGCGCCCTGGTCAATGCACCCTCGCATCTATAAGAATCGAGGACTGCGCGATCACGCATTAGGCACAGGACTGAAGCGCCACCTATCAAGCGTCGGCTGTAAACTTGATGGCTTTCTGTGGAAACTCGGCTGGCGCGACTAACTATATTCTTCTTAGAATACGACCTAACCAAGGTCGTCGCAGCCAACTTGTTGGCCATCCAACGCGATGCTTCCATCGACGAGTATGCAATGGATAATCCAGGTGGATTCTCCAATTGGGACTCCAGTCGGTTTCATCCTTAATGTGGCAGACGCCGTAACGATGAGCTAAAATTGAAAAAATGCTCTGGTCGTGGCGATGGGCGATGAATCCCTTAACCTCATCCGCTGCAGGCGAGTCATCGACCATAGCCCTCTCCTGCATTGCTTCAAACCACTGCTTCGCAAGGGCGACATTGTCGTGTCGTGCTAGAATGAACTGACAGCCTGCCTGCAGCATAGGAAGACCACGCGTATTCGCATCGTCACCAGAGTATTTTTGCAGCAAAGAGCGCTTAGTGTAGCAGCCAATCTGCTGGCCCGTCTCAAAAACGAGCCATCCCGACGGGTGAGAGATGGCACGTGCGACGTATTCATGAAATCGGACCAGCCCTTCGACGTTTAAGGAATAACCAGCGTCAACATACAGAAGTACGTCACCTAACGGCAACTTTTCCAGTTGGCGCTTAATAATGTATGGCTTCCAGGTCCAGAAACCGAAACCGCGCCGTGGATGCGTCCGAACGAAATCGCCGCAAGCTCTCCAATAATCATCACCCAAATCCCGCGAACTTAGCAATGTGATTGAAGAAAAACATCCCATCGACTCCGCCTCACAGCGAAGACGATGCAAGGAGCCGATGCGCGAGCTGGCAAAGCTAAGAAGATGAACCCGGTGGATCATATATAGATCATCATAACTGCCCTTAACTATAAGCAAACACTTATCAAAACTCCTAGCGGGCAATCTTGCGGCGCCTGCTCAACGACGGCCGATGATGTCATCGGCCTCGATTATTACCAGTTAGAGCAATTGCGCCCTGCTTAGGCTTGGGGAATCTAAATCTTATTCCCAGCGAGATAAGCTATCAGCAAGGGCTTCTTCTACCGAACGCATAGTAATACCGGCACAAAGTAATTTACTTGAATCAAGAATGCAGTTCGATCTTAACGTCTTGGCCGCCAAACGATAAAATTCTTCATCGCTCTCCCAGAAAACAAAGTCTCGGTCGATTTTTAAAATCTTTTTCACCATATCTACTACCTGGCGGGTAGAAATGAATCCTGGGTTCGTGACATTGTAAGTGCCATACGGAACGTGATTCAGCCAACAATTAATGCATGCGTTCGCAAAATCTTCTAAGTGCGAGAGTGAATTCAAGTTATCGTACACCTTTGAGTAGGTCTGAATCTTTGTGAGGTAATTTCGAGGGTTGTTCGTCCCGCTAAAAGGAATCCTTAGCCTCCAGACATAATGGCTGCCTATTCCTTTTATCGCCTCCTCTCCCAAGGCTTTAGTTCCGCTGTAATAGCTACACGGACCGTCGCTAAAAGAGAAGTTAGGCGTGAAGGATTCATCGAAGCCCTTTAGCCGACTCGGCTCGTTAAGGGCAATTTTACGGATATAATCCCGGCTCATATTTTTCTCCGCTATCCATTTGCCGCCTTGCTCCACAAAGCAGCCTGAGAAAATACAGCCTGATGATACATGGCCCCACGGGATTCCCAATTCAGCGCAAACCTCCGCCAGCATTTTAGGGAAATGAACATTCCCCTGCATGGTCTCCTCCTTCTGCAACTCACATGCGTCAACATTAGGCTTACCCGTAAAGCCAGCAGCATTGATAATAAAATCTGGGCGATTGGCAGCCAGGTAAGCCCTTAAATGCGGCGCGGAGGTGTAATCAATTTGAGCGCGTCTCAATGATTTTAATTTTATACCACGAAGTGAAAGAACCCTTTCGAATTCTTTCCCAACGTAACCTGTGGCGCCCAATAAAAGTATCATTTTATTTTTTATAAAAATTTAGGGCAGTAAAGTCCTCTATATCGTTACTACCCTTCGATTCATCGGCAAATGCACTCATGTCACGAAGCCCAGGCTGGTCGGCCCTCCCCCTCTGAATCTTTAATCGAAACTCTGCATATGTTTTAGTAAAATAATGGTTTATCTGTATTAAGTTCACCGGTCCGTCTGGATTAAAAGGCCCTTCAACTTTTCTACGGTCTGTATCTATCAAGGGGGTGTTGGGGTGATGCGGATCAATCATCCTAAGCTTAGTTCGCCCAAGCCCGAATAGGAGCTGAATCCAAAACGTTTTCTTAGTTCGGAGAATCGTTTTAATGTGTAGATTTGGGCGATGGCAGCATCTGGTGAAGCGCGACAAAACACCGTAATCTCCATTTTTGACATCCGTCAGTCCGTTAGACCCAAACATGACCCAGTTAACCGCCAGGCCACCTTGCACATCCTTGAAGTCCAACAAGAAAGTTTTCATATCGGAATGTTTCTTGAGGACTAAAAACTCATCCACGTCAAGGAACGCAACCCAATCAAATTTCGAGGAATATTTCTCGATAAAATGATTGTACGCCGGCAGTTGCTGGCATTCGCCATTAAATTTCAAAGTGTGAACGCCCTTAACATTTATTGGGAAATTCCAGTTATTCTGATAAATAAAAATATCGTCGAATCCCAGCTTCAGATGATAGGCAATCCACTCTGAGATATAATTATCCTCATTTTTAGCGATACATACCAGTGCTGTTTTCATGGCCGTCGCGACACTCTTATCGCTCTATTAAATTTTTAAGGTAAAGCCCGTAGCCTGATTTTGCAACTGGTTCAGCAAGCGCGAGTAGCTGCGCATCGGTGATGTATTTCTTCCTCCAGGCAATTTCTTCGATGCAACCAATCTTAAACCCCTGGCGAGCTTCAATAATCTGAACAAATTGTGCCGCCTGTAGAAGGGAATCAAAAGTGCCGGTGTCGAGCCATGCGGTTCCGCGATTCATAACCTTAACATTTAACTTATTCTGGCGAAGGTACTCACGATTCACGTCTGTTATTTCATACTCACCGCGGGCCGAAGGTTTAAGCGCCTTGGCGACGCCAATGACAGAGTTTTCGTAGAAGTATAATCCTGGGACCGCATAACTTGATTTCGGTTGCTTAGGCTTCTCTTCAATCGAAATAGCCCTACCTGCAGCATCAAACTCAACCACGCCAAATCGCTCAGCGTCAGGTACGTGGTAAGCAAATACAATTCCTCCATTCGGCTCACGGCATGATTGCAGAAGCTCACTAAAGCCTGCGGCGTAGAAAATATTATCACCCAGAACTAGGCATACGTTATCTTTCCCAATAAATTTTTCGCCGATAACGAATGCTTGGGCTAAGCCATTAGGCACGGCCTGTTCTGCATATTCAAAACGGCAGCCGACTCGCGAGCCATCGCCCAGCACCTCGCGAAAACGCGGTAAGTCTTGCGGAGTAGAAATAATCAAAACCTCACGAATGCCTGCGAGCATAAGGACAGAAAGCGGATAATAAATCATCGGTTTATCGTAAACGGGCAAGAGCTGCTTGCTCATGCACTGCGTGAGCGGGTGAAGTCTCGTCCCCGATCCGCCTGCTAGGATAATCCCTTTCATGGGTTATTGCTATTAGGCTTTGCCCAGACGCTCAAGGCGATAAGAGCCATCAAGGATAGCTTGAGTCCATTGCGGGTTATCTAAGTACCATTTTACGGTCTTACGAAAACCGCTTTCGAAATTCTCTTGCGGAGCCCAACCCAATTCCTCACGAGCACGCGATGCATTAATGGCGTAACGCATGTCATGCCCAGGGCGGTCTGTCACATAAGTGATAGCTGATGCATGCGGCTTACCGTCGGCCCGCGGACGCATTTCATCCAGCAGCGAACAAATGAGTTTAACTAAATCGATATTCATTCGTTCGTTGTCTCCACCAATACAATAGGTGCGACCAGGTTTACCTTTTAAAACTGCTGCAAACAATCCACGGGCATGATCATCGACGTATAACCAGTCACGAATATTTTCTCCTCTTCCGTAAACTGGAATCGCCTCACCGCGCAATGCCTTAAGAAGTACTACGGGGATGAGTTTCTCGGGGAATTGATATGGCCCATAATTGTTGGAACAATTGGTGATTACAACAGGCAGCCCATACGTATCCATCCACGAACGAGCTAGGTGGTCGCTCGACGCTTTGCTTGCACTGTATGGTGAGTGCGGGTCGTAAGGAGTAGCCTCACTGAACGCTGCATCTTTAGGCCCAAGTGAACCAAAAACCTCGTCAGTGGAAACATGCAGAAATCTAAATTTATCTTTCTGCTCGCCCGCGAGGCTTCTCCAGTAACCTAGAGCAGCCTGAAGCAGTTCGAACGTGCCCGTTACGTTAGTCGCAATAAATTCTCCAGGGCCATCAATGGAACGATCCACGTGCGACTCGGCTGCGAGATGCATAATAGCATCAGGCTTAAATGCCGCGACTGCCGTTCGCATCGCTTCGGCATCACAAATATCGACCTGCAGGAATTGATAGCCTTTTTTGCCTTCTAGGTCGGAGAGAGAAGCACGATTCCCTGCGTATGTTAGCTTATCAACCACAAGGACTTCGTGACCCAAGCCATGAGCCATGCGAACAAGGTTAGATCCAATAAAGCCCGCCCCACCTGTGATAAGCAAACGCATCGTTAATTCCTTTAATACTGTCTTACGTATGCACCCAACCAGACAACCCATAAGTGGCACGGTTATCTAATATAAGTCCTGTATTTGCATAATAGCCTATCTACTTGTCCACTTGCCCAACAGCCGCCCTGCCCTTAACAACTCACTATGAAGTACCTCGTAACCGGAGCGGCTGGATTTTTAGGGGCGAATCTTGCCTGGCGCTTGCTCAACGACGGCCATGAGGTCATCGGGCTCGATAACTACCACTCGGGGAGCAAATCCAATATCGTTGGCCTCATGAAGCACCCGAAGTTCAGTTTCGTCGAACATGATGTCGTGAAACCCTACGATATCGCATGTGACTACGTTTGCAATTTGGCCTGCCCTGCCTCCCCTCCCCACTACCAGCGTGATCCGATTTACACGATGAAGATATCGGTGTTGGGCACACTCAACGCTCTTGAAAACGCCGAACGCTACAAAGCTCGCCTACTCCAAGCTTCAACTTCTGAAATTTACGGCGACCCCCTGGTTCATCCCCAAGTTGAAACCTACCTCGGGAATGTAAACTCCATTGGACCTCGCGCTTGCTATGACGAAGGCAAACGTGCCGCTGAAACATTGTGTGCCGACTTCACTCGCCTCGGTCGCGTTGATGCTCGCCTGGTTCGAATTTTTAATACCTACGGACCGCACATGCGCGGCGACGATGGACGCGTGGTAACAAACTTCATCCTACAATCTCTCGAAGGTCGCGCGCTCACTGTCTACGGTGCCGGCCAACAAACACGGTCCTTCTGTTACGTGGACGATCTTATCGAAGGTTTCATCCGGATAATGGCTCTGACCGCCAACCCGGGGCCAATCAACCTCGGCAACCCCAACGAGTTCACCATGCTCGAGCTCGCTGATAAGGTACAAGCCATCGTTGGCACGAAGCTCCCCATTGAATTTAACCCCATCCCAGTCGACGATCCACGCCAACGTCGACCCGACATCAGCAAGGCTAAACATATGCTCAATGGCTGGGAACCCAAGGTTCAATTACAAGAAGGCCTGACCAAAAGTATTGCCTATTTCCGCAGTCTCAAAAAATAATTCGGCGTGCCCCACCCCATTAAGAAAATCGTCTGCATCGGCGCTGGCTACGTTGGCGGGCCGACTATGGCTGTTTTCGCGGATCGTTGCCCAGACATTCAAGTAACGGTAGTCGACATGAATGCGGCGCGCATCGCTGCCTGGAATTCTAATAGTCTTCCCGTCTACGAACCCGGTCTAGCAGAAATCGTACAACGCACCCGCGGACGCAATTTACATTTCATTGGACAAGCCGAAGGCGCTAAAGCCGCGGCCGAAGCAGACGCGGTTTTTATCTCCGTCAACACACCCACCAAGACACACGGCGAAGGTGCTGGCAGGGCTTCCGACTTGAGCTACGTAGAATCCTGCGCCCGGTTCATCGCCCAACACGCCCAAGGTCACACCATCGTCATCGAGAAATCGACCATGCCAGTGCGCGCGGCAGACACGATTAAGAAAATCTTAGCGACTGGTAATAGCGGCACAAAATTTGATGTCCTTTCTAATCCGGAATTCCTTGCTGAAGGTACGGCGATTCGCGATTTGGAAAAACCAGACCGTGTTCTTATCGGAGGCGAAAGTACTGAAGCAGTTCGTGCCCTGGCCGATGTCTACGCCCACTGGGTGCCACGCGCAGCCATCATCACCACTGGGCTTTGGTCCGCAGAGTTGTCGAAATTGGCGGCGAACGCCTTCCTCGCTCAACGTGTATCGTCGATTAATGCGATTTCTTCGATCTGTGAAGTGACCGAGGCTGACGTCGATGAAGTGGCACAAGTCGTGGGCGCCGATTCTCGTGTTGGACCCAAATTCCTTAAAGCATCCATCGGCTTCGGCGGTTCTTGCTTCAAGAAAGACGTTTACTCCTTGGTCTACCTTTGTGAGCACTATCGCCTCCCCGAGGCGGCAGCCTACTGGGAACAGGTACTCAAGATGAATGAGTGGCAGAAGCAGCGCATCACCTACAAAGTAATTGAGCAAGCGAAGTCGGGTAATGGCACCGTTGCCGTGCTGGGCCTAGCCTTTAAAAAGAATACGAATGATTTTCGTGAGTCGCCCGCCATCGACACCTGCAACCAAATGCTCCAGGCCGGACTAAAACTAAAACTGTATGATGCGAAAGTGTACTTTGCGGAATTCTCGAAAGTTTTATTACCCTCCGCCAACGGATCATACACACAGGCAATGAGTGCAGTGGAAGCCATGCAGGGCGTGTCGGCTGTCTTTATTCTCACCGAGTGGGACGAGTTTAAGACCATCGACTGGAAAGCCGTAGCGAAAGTCACCCAGCCCAAGGCTGGCATCTTTGATGGTCGTGCCATCATCGATGTCGCCGCCGCCAAAGCCGCCGGATTCTCGGTCTACTCTGTCGGCAAGGCCCGCTAGTAATATTAGTCCAAGTTGATTAGTCGCTGATGCTCTTCTGCGGTTAGCTTTTTGCGCAATAAGACTGGTGCATTCCACGGATCAAATTTTTCCAGCCTCTCAGTCTCCGCATTGGGACGAGCAAATCCAGCGGCCACCTCGTTTAGCATGGCAGCAGCAAACGAATATGAGCTGTTTGCTGTTAATACAAAGTCCGCCTTAGACATAACGTAAAAGTCGAAATAGGCTACCAGGCTCGCATCGATTCCTAAATTATCCGCACACACAACCAAGTTTCCGGGGAAGCGATGAAGGTACGGGGCGGGGGTTTCCGAGCAAATATAAATCTGCCACTCTTCTGGGTTAATGGAGTTTTCGATAATCCATTTTTCATACCAAGCGCATGGTGCACGGAAGAACCATTCGGTTCCGTAATCGCCCCGCCTTAAATGAACCGCCAAGATTCGGGGGCGCCGCAATCGAAGGGTGCGAATTTTTTCCTGAAAAAACGAATCAATGTTGGGAAGGAAACGAAAAAGCCCGCGGATATATTCTTTTTCTGAAGCGAAACACGAAGATTGCCCCACGAAGTACCCCACGAAATCTGTGGACTGGAAGGAGGGGTCCCGCCTCTGAAAAAAGTGAGCCCATTCAGAGGAAGGCTCCGTTTCCGGCGATACTTGATTCAATAAAACCGGGTCGGCCCATTCCGGTAGATTGAGAATAGGAACCGGGTCTTTAAAACCGAAAAGCTCTTGCCCGACCCATGGCGGAGTTTGCACAATGGCGCCTTGTGCTTTTGCCACTAGTCGTAGGAACATGTACTGAAAGACTTGGTTCGCGAAACGTCCATTGCGCCCTAAAGACTTCATCATCACCACGGGCTTTCGTACATAAAAGGCGTCGCCCCATGTTGGATGATGGGGCGTCACCATCGCAGCACGATTAAATTTAAAAGAGGCCATGAAGGACTCGATTTCGTCCAACATGGCACAGCCACGATAGAGCTCCTCGAGATTAACCTCCGTATTGATTGCATCAATGTGTCTTAATAATTGGGTGGCACCTCGTAGCACCATTAACTCGGCGCCTTGCACATCTATATTTAAAAAATTAAAGTCGGCGGGACTTAAACCCACTTCGTCTAACAAAGTGTCGAGTCGGCGGGCGGGCACTTCAACCTGACCGACCGATCCAATTGAGGGATAAATTTCTTTATGTTTTAAAAAAGGGAGCACGGAACTGGCCTGATCCATGGAGGCGATATTTAATATTACGGATCCATCGGAATCCATGGCAGCGGCATTGATAACAAACACCCGCCCCGGATGCGCTTCCGCCTTAGCGCTTAAGCCTGGAATTAAAGCGGGATTGGCTTCGATAAAGAGGACTCGCTCGAAGCCCATTTGCAAGTACCCCTCGAGTTCGGACCCATGATGAGCACCCACGTGTATCACGCCTCGCGGGACGATGCCATGGGCCCTGAGCATTACACCGATATCAATCATCTTACCTATTCTTTGGTTCGTGCATGGGTGCGTCAAGCATTGCAGACAAGGTCTGCTTGATTGTCATCGTCGACTTGCGCCCCGTCAGTTCCAACAACTTATCGGTGCACCCGTAGAGAATTTGGATTTCATTCGGACGCATCAAGGCGGGGCTCTGCTCAACTTTAATTTCGTGCCCAGTAATCTCTTGGCAGGTTAAGACAATGTCACGGACGCTGATTAAATTGCCCGAACAGAAATTTACAATCTGCCCAGTATAATCGGCCTCAAACATGGCCATGTAATACTGAATGATGTCCCGCACGTCTGAAAAGTCGCGCTCAATAGAAATATCTCCGAGGGTTAATTTCGGCGCCTTTGTCTTGAAGTGCTGGATGATTTTCGGAATTAAGAATTTTTCGCTTTGGCCCGTGCCGGTATAATTAAATGAGCGGGTCACAAATATCGGGGTCTCCTTCGACCATTTTTTGGCCAAGGCCTCCATTTCAATTTTGCTCGCTGCATATTCACTGATTCGGACCAGTGGCGCCGACTCCGAAATCCTCCCACCTTGATTGCCGTAAACGTGCGCTGAACTGGCCAAGGCAATCGCCGGCGGGGTTGGCATCGCCGCACAACCCTTAATTAGATTCTCGGTCTGAGTGACGTGCACGTCCTTAAATAATGGAGCCAAGTTTGGGTCAGTGCCGTAGACCCCGGTCAAATGCAGCACTCGTTCGGGGCGAATCTCTCGCAATAACGCTTTGATCGCCGCTTCGTCTCGAAAATCGCATTTTATTGCCGTGTCTAAAGTAGTCGACGTAGCAAAAACATCCTCTCCGCGCGCTTTTAGATGCGAGATGAAATGCTGAGCAGTGAAGCCGCGGGCGCCTGTGATTAGCCATCTCATGGAAGAAAACATTCTGTCGCATTTAATCGTTTTGCAACCCACTTATCGCACCCGCGACGGGAGATTAACGATAATAAATGCAATCATCTTGAGGTTTCAGACTTCCTTTAAATACGGAGTTTAATACCGTTAGGCATGGCAAAAGACACCATCGGCATTGGCATCTGGGGAACCGGCATGATTGCCGAATTCCATGCTCAGGCCTTGGCCGAAATTCCTAATGCAAAATTGGTTGCCGCACATAATCGTACCGTCGAAAAGGGGAAGGCCTTCGCCGCCAAGCATCGGATCGCCTACGCTGAAACACCCGAAGCGCTTTTATCCAATCCCTCAATTCATGCCGTCTGCCTCTGCACGCCGAGCGGCGACCACCTCGGGCCCGCACTCGCCTGCGCCCAAGCGGGGAAGCACGTCATCGTAGAAAAACCACTCGAAGTCACACTCGCACGTTGCGACGAAATGATTGCAGCGTGCAAAAAAGCCGCCGTGCAAATCGGAGGCATTCTCCCTCGGCGATTTGGCGCGGGAGCGGTGGCACTAAAAGCCGCGATTCAAACTCAACGTTTTGGGAAAATCACCTTGGCCAGCGCCCTTATTCCGTGGTGGCGCAGCCAGGAGTATTACGACTCCGCCGCTTGGCGCGGCACTCAACAGTTTGACGGCGGTGGCGCCCTCATGAATCAAGGCATTCATACGATCGATCTACTTCTTTGGCTTCTAGGGCCTGCGACGAGAGTTTCTGCAACGATGGGGTTGATGGCGCATAAAAATATTGAGGTCGAAGATGTCGCAGCGGGCTGGATTGAATTTACCAACGGTGCACGCGCAACAATTGCAGGTTCAACAGCCTGTTGGTCTAAAGACGGATTTCCTGCCGAAATTCGTATCCATGGCACCACGGGCTCAGCCATCTTGCGCGATGATCAACTGACTGCGTTTGAGTTCGCGTCATCACTGCCGTCAGACTCCGGCAACATTTTATCGAGCGAAAATTTAAGGGGCGCCGGAGCCAACGACCCCAAGGCCATTGGTCACGCTTGGCATAAAGCAAACTTATCGGAAATCATCGATGCCCTCATCGCCGGACGCGAGCCCGCCATTAACGGAGCCGAAGGACGCAAGGCCGTGGAACTCATTCTTGCCCTTTACCAATCCGCCCACAACAAAGGCGCCCCCGTCCCCATCAAGGGCTGATTGGGTCTTCCACTTTTGTGAATGGGGTGCTTAATTATGGCATGCGACGACTGTTGGGGATTATTGGGGCGCTTGGCTTATGCCTAACGGCAAGGGCGGAGGTTAAGCTTTTTGAAAATAATCGCTGGCAGGGGCCGATTGTGATTTCGCAAAATGCAGAACTCGACGAGTGGTACGCCGCCCAAAATCTTGCCGACTGGTGTGAGCGCGTCACTGGGCAACGGCCAGAAATCTTTGGAGAGTCGCCCAATAAAAAAACTCCCGATGTAGGAGTTTTCGTCGGCCGTACGCTGGCAGCGCTAGCGGGTAAAATTTCCGCGCCCACAGGCCAGGGTGATACGGCTATTCGCGCCACGATTGAAGGCAGGGTTTTTCTGCTAGGTAATAATCCAGGCGCTACGCGCATTGCGGTGGGTCGTTTTTGTGAACAGCACCTAGGGATCACATTTGTGCTTCCGGACATCAAGGGAGCCGACTGGATGCCGCTCAAGGAAGTCGCCCTGCCCACCCCCGACACCTTTCAGCCAAAGTTTAACTGGCGCAGTATTGGCGGATTCCGGAGCGGCCCGACCCAAGACTGGTGCTACCTCATTGGATACGGCCAAGCTCCTCAATGCGGACACAGCCTTTACGCAGCTTTCTCGAAAAAATATACAGACGACGACCCGACACTCTTGGCCGACTTGGGTAACGGCCGCGTAACCGAATCTAATTTTGAATTCACCCCAAACCCCAACCTCGGCCATCCCGGCGCTGCAAAGATTGGCGCAGAATACACCCTACATTTCTTGGAGAAAAATCCTTCTGAATTTTGCGCGCCGTTAGGCGTGAACGATACTACTGATTTCGACCGTTCATCCAAAAGCGAAGGATGGTACCGAGAGCGACCCGTCCGCACCGACTACCTGATAAATTTTCTTAATCGCGTAGCTCAAGAGAAATGGAGGCCTGATGATAGCGCGCCACACGCCATCGGCACGCTCGCTTATCTGCATACGCAGCGAGCCCCAAGCATCGCAGCCAACCCAGATATTTTCCCATTTATTTGTGCTGATCGCATGGCCTATGCCAATCGCGACTTCGCCATGGCGGATGCCGAGAACCTCATCGCCTGGAAAAAGTCAGGGGTCAAACACCTCGGCATCTACGATTACTGGCACGGCACTAACCAATGCGTGCCACGTATCAATTTTACGGCTCAGGCCCTTTCAATTAAAACGGCTGCCGACATTGGCGTGTCGGCGTGGACGGCCGAGATGGGGCGTCCCTGGGTGGTTGATGCGCCCAAGGCTTGGCTGGGGGCGAAGCTTCTCATCGATCCGAGCGCCGACGCCGAGGGCCTACTGAATCAATGGTTTGAAGCCGCCTACGGACCCGCCGCCAAATCCATGCGCGAGGCGTACCGCGTGATCGAAGGAGCTTGGTCACGCGCTGCGATCAACGGTGGCGCCAACCAATGGCTTCGTCACTACGTCGACGAAAAAGGCACGTGGGTTTTAGGCGATAGCGAAGTCGCACTTATTAATCAGCACCTTGCTGAGGTGAGTCGCGCCCTCGCCAAAGCAACCTCTACGCCGCGCTTGGCGAATCAGCAATGGCGAGCCGAACAATTTAAACTGAATTGGGAAGTCGTTTTGTCTTTCCGAGAAGTGGTGCGGGCACGTCAACGCATTGCGAAAACGCCCGACGAGGCGATGGCCTGCCTCCAGGGTTTAATTGCGGCAGAGCAAAAATGTAAAGCGCTGCAAGAGTCATACAATCTAGCGTGGGGAGCCGTCGGAGATTCAATGAACTGGATGAGTTTTATTCCGACAGACCCTCGGGCTGCGTGGCTAGAAATTATCGGAAAAAATCCTGGACCCTCTAGCGAGGTTAGTAAATTAGTGCGTCTTGATACCACGGGGCTGAGCGTCTTAATTGATTTTTATCAGCAACATGCGGCAAGCGTTGCGACTATGAGCAGGCCACAAGATTTTACGGCCTTTAATCAAGACTGGCACGTCAAGCTGGCCGGCAATCAGTTCTCGGACATCAATTACCACGAAGGCCTGCTGCAGGTGAATAACGACTCGGGCACCTTGACCTACAAGGCCGCGGTCAAGCCGGGTGAAATCATAAACTTAAGCGTGAAACTCGCACAACCCAGCGGGGCGACCCGACTGGGCTTAAAGTTCACAGGTGGCGAGCAATCGTTGAAACGTTCAGTGCAATACGGCGAGCAATCGACCTCGGTCATCATGATTGCACCCAAAGGCTCGACGGAAGTTGAATTTGAAATCGTGTTTACCGATAATATTAATCTAATCTCCCTGCAGGCCAGTCGGCTTGACCCTAAAGCCAACCCATGATTAAGAGAATTTTTGATATTTGCTTCGCTTTGGCTTGGTTAATCTTTTTCGCACCACTCCTAATCGTCGTAGCACTTCTGGTCCGGATCAAACTCGGGTCGCCCATCTTTTTCATCCAAGACCGGCCTGGCAAAAATGGTGCGCCCTTCCGCATGGTCAAGTTCCGGACGATGATTGACGCGCGCGACGCCCATGGCGAATTGCTGCCTGACGAAACTCGCCTCACTCCCTTTGGAAAACTGCTGCGGTCTACTACGCTCGATGAGTTTCCAGAAATGTGGAATGTGCTGCTAGGCGACATGAGCGTCGTTGGTCCACGGCCTCTACTGATGCGCTACCTGCCTCGTTATAATGTCTCCCAGGCGCGTCGTATGGAAGTTAAGCCAGGCGTCACCGGCTGGGCCCAAGTGAATGGGCGCAATGCCCTGAGCTGGGACGATAAATTTGCTTACGATGTTTGGTATGTGGAAAATCAAAGCTTGTGGCTGGATATAAAAATTATCCTCAAAACCTTTTTTGTCGTTTTCCGCCGCCGTGGCATTAATTCCGAAAAAGCCGCGACAATGGAAGAGTTTATGGGAAGTTAGGGGGCAGGCTGGCAAGGTGACACGGTGACAAGGGGAAATTCAGATACTATATATCAGGAGCTCCGGCCCTAAACCCGAACACCAGAGGCCAAATACTTACACCAGATTTATCCCTGGCCTTGGAATCAAATGCAGCACGCATTTCCCCGTGTCACCTTGCCAACGCGCCCCCTGAACTTTTGGCACAAAAAAACCGCCTGCGTGGCGGTTAAGTTGTAATTATAAAAATTATTTAGGCTTATTATGTTAGCAGGCTTAGCGCTCCATCAATGACTTTGGCCCGTTCGGCGTCGGACATTCCAGAACCCGAAGGCACACAAACTCCTTGATCAAAAAGCTTATCGCTCACTCCCCTTCCGAAATATTCTGCGCCCGAGAAAATGGGCTGCTGGTGTAGCGGCTTCCAGATTGGGCGACTCTCAATATCGAGTTTCTCGAGCCCAAGGCGCAGGTCCTCACGCGCAACTTTTGCATGCTTGGGGTCAACCAAGAGACAGGTGAGCCAGCGCGTTGACTTACCCCACGGGGCTTCAGGTTGCATCGTGATACCAGGAATATTTTTGAAGGCCGCAGCATAAGCGTCAAAGTGAGCGCGGCGGCGGGCGACCTTTTGCTTTAGTTGACTCAACTGACCACGGCCAATGCCCGCACAGACATTACTGAGTCGATAATTATAACCTATGGTAGAGTGTTGATAGTGCGGTGCAGTATCGCGGGCTTGTGTTGCCAAGAAGCGGGCCTGCCGGGCCATCTCCGCATCAGCAGTTACGAGCATACCGCCGCCTGATGTAGTGATAATCTTATTGCCGTTAAATGAATGAATGCCCGCGAGGCCAATCGAACCTGGAGCCTTGTCGTGATAAGTCGCACCCAAGGCCTCGGCGGCATCTTCAATGAGCTTCACGCCATACTTGTCGCAGCAGCCCTTAATTGGATTAATGTCTGCCGACTGACCATAAAGGTGTACGAGCACTAACGCCTTGGGTGCCTTGCCTGCCTTGGCTTTGCGTTCAATTACCTCAGTCAGAATGGCCGGATCCATATTCCAGCTTTGCTCTTCACAATCAATAAAGACTGGCTTTGCCCCGAGGTATGTAATTGGGGCCGCGGATGCCACAAAAGTGAGAGACGAACAAAGCACTTCATCGCCAGGGCCAACGCCAGCAAGGCGCAACGCCAAGTGTAAGGCAGCCGTTCCAGATGAGAGCGCCACTGCGTGCGGCGAACCGACCGCAGTCGCAAACTCTTTCTCGAAGGCCTCAATGTGTGGACCAACGGGGGCGATCCAGTTGGTAGAGAAAGCCTCTAGGACGTGGTTCAACTCGGCTTGACCGATGTCGGGTGCAGATAGGTAAATGCGGGGCATGTGAGATTAAAAAGGGTTGGGGGCGGACAGGGCAAAGCACTACCAGCAATCACTTCCATTCCGTGCCTTGAAAAATTCCTAGTTTTTCAAACGCGGAGAAGAGGGGTTCATTAGCTGGGTCCGTGAGTAAATCTTTAATTGGATAAAAAGACGAAATGCGGATAAACATCTGCTCGTTTTTTTGGTTTAAGCCGTATTTCTGAAAATCTTTTAAAACGAGCGGCATGCGCTCGATGCGGCCAATCAGCCCGTCGCGCCATCCTGTTTTCTGCTCCTGATAGCGATTAGGTTCAGCGTTAACCAAATGCCAAAAAATTACGTTTTGCTTTCCGCCGCTGGGCGTGACGTACTGCCCGTATTCATAGGGCTTCAGCTGACGTGTCCCGACTGCTGATTCAACACCGTAGGAACGTTCACTGCGGATGCAGCCCGCATTTACCCAGCATGAGTCAGGGTTATGTGTTCCCGCATCAGCCACCGAAATGCGTCCCGGCTCCCAATACGCAATGAAGACTAAAATTTGCTGTGCTCCTTTCGTGTAAATGACCTGTACCGCTTGATCGAAATTAAGGATTCCCTTAACGTTCGCGAGCTCCGCCGAAGAACCCGTCAACGGAATATCTTTACGCTGCCAACCTGCAACATCACCAGGAAGGGCTTCGGCGAGCTTGCTCGTAAACCGACGCGGCGTGCTGGAAAAGAGTTCAGCAATAATTACCAGGACGACCAGCCCCGCCAAAAGGACAGCGGCTAGGATTATTGATAGTTTACGCATCTGATTATAAAATTCGTGCGGGGCTGCCGAAAGCAGTAACGCCATCGGGGATATTCGTCATCACAACCGAACCAGCGCCGATGGTGGCGCCATCACCTACTTTTTTCCCAGGGATAACGCTGACTCGGCTACCCAAGAAAACCTCCGCACCTAATTGCGCGCCGCCCGTTAAATCGCACTGGGCACTAATGGTCGACCACGGGCCAACTTTAACATCATGCCCCACGGTTGAGCGTAAATTAATCATCGAAAAATCTCCGAGTTCTATATCACACGAAAGCACGCTCTCGGGACAGATAACCACACCCATACCCAGTTTCACCCGATCGCCAATTAGGGCACGAGGGTGAACAAAGCTAATAAATTGGGCGCCCTGCTTTAGCAACGGCTGGATTACCTTCTTTTTTATTTTAGGGGAACCCACACCACAAATATAAATATTATCCGGAGAGACCTTGTGCGAGGCCAGCGGCATAGCGGATGCAAAACTACCGAAAGGATTTAAGGCGTTGGAATCATCGTCCAAGAAGCCGTGCATGATCCAATTTCGCTCGCCTTCTGGAACGTCATTAATCCATGACGCCAATTCGCGACCAAAGCCGCCCGCGCCAACGATATAAAGTTTTTTCATGAAACGTGTGGAGCGAGTTTAATTAAATCACGAGGGGTTAAACAAGCCCTCACCTGTGGGCCTGACAGGTAGACATGGTGTACGTGCTCAAAGTGACTAATCACCAAGAGGACTGCCAACGAGTCCCACTGCGACAAGGATGCCAGCGGGGCATCAAGCGTGGCTTCAGCTAAAGCGTCGACTTCAGACTGAAGGGCACGAAATTGTTTTTCGGTCACGTCACTCATGGGGAAGCGGGGTACGGCTGAATCGGCGCAAGGATGAGAGGGCCCACTTCACCGGCAAAGGCACCCCAAGAGAGTCCGACGCCGAAGCCACAGCCCGCAAGCTTTAGGGGCTTCTGCGAAAGTGCATCGCCCAGGGCGTCGATTAAAGCACAGGGAATGGATGCTGAACTTTGGTTGCCGAATTTTTCGACAATTCCCGCCGGGGCCTTGTCTTTCGCAAAACCAACTTTCAGGGCGACTGATTCGACGATGAATTTGTTAGCTTGGTGTAAAATGAGCGCATCCGTCGACGCCACGGTATACCCGCCGTGCTGCATCACCGATTGTATGGCCGGGGGAATTTCACGTAGTGAAAAATTAAAAATCTCGGCGCCATCCAAGTGTAAGTTTTCAGCGTGATGCAGATTGCCGCTGGTATCGGCCGTTTCGATGCGGGTTAATTCGCTCGCAGGCTGACGAGCCCCACCCGCTGGCACGATAATAGATGATGCGCCTTTTCCGTCGGCACCGAAAATAAAGTGCATGGGATTAGGCTGGCCTGTGCGTTCAACAATTGTGGCAGAACCAGCGTCGCCAAACAGTGGGTCGGCGGCACGGTCATTTTTGTTAGTGAGATGACTAAGGGTGTCGCCCGCGCAAAGTAAAACGCGTCCCGCACCGCCGTGCGCACAGAGCAAAGCGGCTTGATGAAGTCCCGTCACCCATCCCGCACAGCCTTGAGCCAGATCGAAGGCCAAAGTCGACTTACTGAGCCCGAGTCGACCGTGCAACAATGAGGCGTTGTTCGGCTGGGAATGGTCCGGAGTTTGGGTTACAAAAATAATCGCATCGATGGATGAGGCATCGAGATTCATTTCACTTAAGAGGCGACGAGTGGCATCCTCGCAAAGATCCAAGGCGGTGACATCCGGGGTTGATACCATGCGATCACGAAGCCCGATAGTTTTGGCGACGCGCTCGAGTTGGGCCATCGGGATTCCATTGGCCTGTCCGTCAGCGATGAAACTGCGTCGGACTGAACCCGTCGAGACACTCAAACCTGCGATGCGGAAGTGATTGATTAAGGAATGCATGGTGGGGGTTAGGGTCGTAATTTTTTCAGCCGCGTGGAAACAATCGAGGGGACAAAATTTATACGCGTTGGCACCTTGTATGCGGATAGAGTTGAGCGACAGGTTACACGAATCAAGGCCCTTAGCTTTTCCGGGTCTTCTGCCGATTGAGCAACCACTTCGGCTGCCACAGTTTGGCCTACAATCGAATTTTTTTCCCCGAAGACGCGACAGTCAATGACACCTGGGGTATTTAAAATCGCCGACTCTACTTCAGTGGGCATCACTTTCTCGCCACCCACGTTGATGAGCTCGCCCGTTCGGCCCAAGACGCACAAAGTGTTGCCAGGCCCACGCTCTACCCTGTCGCCCGTACGGAACCAGCCATCGTCGGTAAAGGCTTCGTTAGAAGCATTCAGGTAACCGGGGACTTGGGTTTTGGAGCGTAACCAAAGTTCGTCGTTAATAATTTTCCATTCCACATTTTCGTCATCGATGGAGATGAATGTCGAATCGGGGTTGGGGCTAGAGATTTTAAGAATGCCCGTCTCGCTGGTTCCAAAGGTTTGTATTAAGCGGGCATGCCCAAAGGTTTCGCGGAGGCGATGTAAGAGGATTAACGGCATGGGCTCGGTGCCGTAAGTAATGAGCCGCAGTGAAGGCAAATGAGTCTCACCTGAGACTAATAAAAGATTAAGGAATGTAGGGGTCGCTGGGAGCACAATGACACCATGCTTGCGAATGGCTTCGGCCACACAGCGGGGGGCCCGACTCTCCGGAACAACCAACAGTGCACCTGCACTGAGTGCACCCAGTAAAGTATTAATGCCGCCGATGTGATCGCCGCCCATCATGGCGATGATTGGCAGGTGGCTTTCACGGCGGGCTCGATACGTCTCCCACAAAATTGTGAAATCTTGAACCATTGCCTTCGGGGTGCCACTCGTGCCGCTCGAAAATAAAATCAGCCCGGCATGCTTTTTTTCCACCAGGTAGCCCAGAAATGACGGGGCAGCCGACTCATCCACGCGGGGGAGTAATTTCCATTTTAATCCATCGAGAAACACAATCCATTGTACGTGTACTTGTGCTAGTTTTTTGGGGTGTTCAGCGGCGTCTCCTGCGAGCGGCACAATAAAGTGCTGATGTGCAGCCAGCGCAACGAGCCAAGCCACCAAGGCGGGGCTTTGTTCACCGATAATGGCAAAGGCGGTTGGGCCCTTTAGATTAAGCGCACCCAACTCTCTGTCCGCCACGTCAACGAGCTGCAGTAAATCTGTGTAGCTTACTTCGCCGAAAGGCCCAGCCAGTGCGGGACGGTCTTTAAAGGTTTTAAATCGTTCGAGAATCCAAGCGGACATATAAATATTTCTGTTGCTCCTGCCCTAAAATAAGAACCGACGCTCAGCGCGATTGGATCTGCGCAAGGTAGCGAATAGATCCGGGAACCGGATTGGCCTGCTGAATCGCTTCTAAGATAAAGTCTGCCGCCTCCTGGAGGCTTGTGCCATTCGGTCGACCAATACGTTCATTCAGATGCTGAAGCTTGTTACCGTCGACGGCTTGAGTGAGCTTGGTCGGCACAGGTCCAAAGCCAAGGCCGACAACTGTGACACCTTGGGAGCTTAATTCCTTCCCGGCGACTTGGGTTAAAGCGTCAAGCGCCGCCTTACTTGCCACATAGGCCGCCTCCCCCTCTAAGGCCAACGGCACCGCCACGGTTGTAATATTAATAATAAGGCCGCGTCGTTGCCGCACCATTTGTTTGCCGACGGCTTGGATGCAATGGAAGGCGCCAAGGTAATTCACTTGCATCAAATTTTCTGCAACCTTGCTTGGCGTTAATAATAAGGCGTTCATGGAAGCCGCCCCCGCATTATTGATAAGCAAATCAATGCCTTGATTGTTAGCTGTAGCTACCGCGACGGCATTTTGAACGGACGATACTTGGGTCACATCAACTCGATGATCTACAAAATGAGGGTGGGCGATTTCTGATGGCTGACGGGAAAAGCCGTGCACGTGCCACCCGGCGGTAAGTAGTTTAAGTACGACAGCTTTGCCGAGACCCTCGGAGGAGCCCGTGATAATTGCGGTAGGCATGTTTAGTTAGAATAGTTTCTACTCATCCTGCATTCACCACTTCGATGATGTAGTCGGCCAATAAATTAACACGGCGAAATGGTGAGGTTAGGCGGCTCATGGCTTTTTCGTCGGCAAGCGCCACGCGGGCACCGCATTCGCGATAAATATCCTCCTCCAGATCGGAAATAAGTGTCACCAATCCCATGCTATCTAAGGCCGCACCATCGCCAAACAGTCGGGTCTGCTCATCGGCCGTAAGCAATGAGGGTCGGTCGAGCTCTTGGCCCAGCGCTCGAAGGCGCTTAAGCACTAGGGCTAAACTTTGGGGACGCGTCATCATATCAAATAAGTAAAATAAGTTCGTCGAGGCTCGAAATAATCTGCTGGGGCTGACCCAGGGGCGCCGCAGGGGTATTGCGATACTGTCCCTCGTGCCGTCGCACTTGAACGGTTCGCCAGCCTAATGCGTTGGGAGCGATAAAATCTTTACTGGCATTATCAGCTACATACATGAAATTTTCTCTGGGGTGCCTTTGCATCACTAGCTCAAAAGCTTTAGGCGAAGGCTTCCAGAACTCCCGCCCGAGCGCCTCAGTGAAAACAGGTTCAGGAATCCAGCGCTCAATGCCAAGGGCCTTAGCCTTGTTGCTTTGGGTGGGCAAAAAGCCGTCGCTAATTAAGGCAAGCGGGTGCGATTGACTGATGGCCTGCATCGCTCGCAAAGCATCAGGGAACCACGGCAAGGCAATGGGTGCATGCGTTCGATAGACTTGTAATAGCTCATGGACCTGTTCGATCGTCATCGGCTCGCGCTCGAGCCGCAGAAAGGCTTCTTGGAAAATACCCTTCCTTTGACCCGCCTGAAACAATGCAATCGCTTGGTCCGCAAACCCCGCTACTCCCCATTTTTTTAATGCATAGTCTCCGGCTGTCGCCAAGGCCGAGAGCACAAACGCATGCTCCGGGAACAGCGTGTCGTCCATATCAAATACTACTACCATATTTATTTATTGGTAAACGGGGCCCGCACAAAGCCAGCAAGCCGAGTAAGAATAGCTGCCAATAAGAATAGTGCCTGTGTGTTAACAGTCGTGCGAAGGAAGAAATACTTTACTCCCGGATACTCAGTTTCGCTCAAATGGATGATGGGCACATGTCCACGCAATCGAAGCTCGCGGTACATTCGCGTGACGTAGCGCAAAGATTGATCCGAAATCAATAAACGAAGACAAAGGAAGAGCGTGTAACTATCTTTTCTTGATTTTAATCTACTCACCAAGCCTGGGCTTCCTCCTTTATGAGCAGCAATCAAGCACTGGAAGTCCCCAATAGCACCAAATAGCCCGTCGCACGCCCGCTTCATGGTCTCAGCATCGCGCCTCTTTGTTACCGAAGTTGAATGCCTAATCCAAACGTACGCAATGCCGTCACAATGTGCCATTCTTTGAGCGGCCAGAAAAACTGTCGGCGTAAAAATCGCGTCTTCGACTAGCCATCGTCCACTTGGAAATCTGATATTTGCTTCCATTAAGAGCCTACGTTGGACTAAATAATGCCAAGCTGTATTATAGTAATTTACCTGTGCGACATAAGCCCTGCCAGTCGCAACCTGCGATAAACCGCTTTCTTGAATAAAGTCGTGATTTGTCAGGCCTGCACCCGCCGGTAATTCTTTTACCCCAAAAGTTAAGACATCTAGATTATTCTGCATTACGTGCGCGAGTAAGTGCCGTGCCGAATTTCTTATCAGCACATCATCGTTATCTACAAACCATAAATATTCGCCGACTGCAGCATCGATGCCAACGTTGCGTGCAACTGCCACCCCCTGATTGTCCTGATTGATTATTCTAATTGCTGCATGCTTCTTCTGCAGCTCCTGTACCACACTTAAGGAATCATCGGTAGACCCGTCATTGATGATAATAATTTCGAAATCATTTAAAGGTAAGCCTTGATCAATAACAGAGGAAACGCAACGGGCGATGAATTTTTCGCCATTATAGATGGGTATTATGAAAGAAATTTTGGGAGCCATTTTATGCGTCTAAATTTTTTTGAAGACAGCCGCATCGTAACGTAACATAGCTAAACCGTCTTGCCAGTTATTGTGAGCCGTCGATGGCCGGCACAAAGCTTCTTCGATAATCCACTTCCCGAAAGTGGCCCCTGCAGCATGAGCGAGAGGGTAGCCGCCACCAAAGCGGGCGTTGATTTCGAAAACCTTAGCTCCCGTTGATGTCAAAATCACCTGGAAGCAAAATGGGCCGCGCAACCCGGGCACCGCCTGTACGATTTGTTCAGCCAACTTTTGCAGGTCTTCCCTTCTCTCCGTCACGGCCTTGCTCACTTCCCCAGCCCGAGTCTCAATGCGACGATGCGGAACAGCGGCACGTAATCGACCATTAAGATCCGCAAAGCAGTTCACCGTGTATTCGGGGCCTTCGAGCTTCTCTTGGGCGACATAACATGGCGCCTCGAGGTTAAGCGCTCGTAGCTCAGATAGATCATGGGCAACGTGTATCCCGATAGAACTGCTTCCGTCGACTCGCTTAAGAATTAAAGGGAAGTTAAGCGAGGCCGCACCCGAAAGGAAATCGGCTAGGCGAGCAGTGCGGGGCGATGGTACGTTCGCTTGAATCAAAACGTCGGCGGTGAGTTGCTTATCGCGGGCGACCCTAACCGCTGCCGAATCAGAAACTACAAGGTGCACGCCTGCCTGGCGGAATTGTTCGTGTGCTGCGCTTAATATGGACAACTCCGTATCAATGGTAGGAATGAGAATCTTGACATGTTGCGTGCGACAAATTGTTAAAATCCGCTCAACGTATTCCGGCTCGGTACAACGCGGAACGGCAAAAGAGGCCGCCGCCCATTGGCAAGCGGCACTGAGCTGGGGCGTTGAATCAGCCGCAAGAATTTGCGCCGCCAATCCCAGTTGATGGGCGTCATGCAAGAAGGTTTTGCCTAATTCAACTCGGCGGCCCGAGGAGGTGATACAGATATTCATAAATTCGGATGGTTGATCATTCTATCGAGAAGAAAAAGTTGCTCCTAGTTCCTGGTTCCACATTTATTAGGTGACCTCGCATGATTCCTCCGGAGCAATATTCATTTATTTTTGACCACATGATGCTGGCCTTAATTTTGATAACCCTGGCGAGCTATACACAAGGTGGGGTTAAAGGGTTTAATCGTTTAGCCGGCGTGGCGGTCCCGATTTTCTTAATCTTGTATATCGGCACTCGGCCTATTTCGGTGGTATTCGTTGACATGGTCACTTACGCACAATCATTCGAAATCGCAGCCAATACCGGAAACGTTTATTATGCGGATTGGCTTTTTAATGCCCTCATGCTGGGCATGTCGCAGGTCACAACGGTCGACGTATTTTTTGTGGTTTGTGCGATACTTTACGTTTTGCCAATTGCTGCCGGACTCGCACGTCGCCACGGTGGTGCAGCTTTCAGTGCAATGCTCGCCACCATTACGAGCTTTTCTTTTTTTACCTACGGGGTTAACGGGATTCGCAATGGTATCGCCACATCAATTTTATTGGCAGCATTTGCTTGGAGCGACCGAAAGTTTGTTTTTATTTTATTAGCCGTCGCGGCAACTGGCACCCACAGCTCCGTGGCGGTGCCGGCATTGTTTTATTTTCTAACCTTTTTTAATCAGAATATTGTACTTTATTTCTGTCTTTGGCTTGCGACCCTATTTTTTACCTTCGTGACCAGCGGCACAGGCGCTGTTTTTATATCAAACTTATTGTCATCGTCCGACGATTCACGTGTGGGCTACCTCACCCAGATTGGAGAAGACAAGGGTGGGTTTCGCCTCGATTTCGTACTCTACAGTATTGTGCCAGTAATCATTTCTTACTCTTGGGCCAAAGCGCATACTCGCCAGGACCCATTTTATCGCCGCCTACTTTGCAGCTATTTAGCAACGAACTCTTTTTGGCTTTTGGTAATGTATGCCGCCTACTCCAACCGCTTTTCTTACTTGTCGTGGTTTATGATGCCGTGGCTGATCGTTTATCCATTTATCCCAAACAAAGGCGGGGCGAACCATACGGAGTCGAAGCACTGGGACGTCAATAAGTTTACTGCGATGCTGGTCGGGCAGTTTACCCTCACTTATTTATTTGATATTATTATTTACCCAAACCGCTAAATTTCTGCAGTGATTATCGCCTACATACTTACCGCGCCCCAAATGGCTGGGTTTCTTCGTGGACAGATTTCTGCCCTAAGGGCATCGGGCTTTGTGCCGACGATTTTTTCCCCTGAGGCTACAGCACAAATTAAACAAATCGCTCATGAAGAAGGGGCTGCACTCGTTATTGTGAAAATGCGAAGGAGCATCTCACCTTGGCACGACCTTGTGAGCACCCTTCAATTGACTCATCAACTTTGGAGGTTGAAACCCGAGGTGGTAGTGACGATTGGTCCAAAGGCCGGTTTGCTTGGCGGAGTTGCCAGCTGCATCATCGGTGTGCCCTGTCGTATTCAAACAAAGTGGGGGATCCGACTTGAGACGACCACCGGGCTACTTCGCAGGGTGCTCACGGTTGCTGATAAAATTGCGGGGGCGTGTGCACACCTAATTTTATGCGACAGTCTGAGCGGGAAACAACGAACCGCAGAACTTGGCCTCGCTCCAGCGCACAAAATTCGGGTGGTGGCCAACGGCTCGGCGAACGGTATTAACACTAAGCGCTTTGCGATTAACCCGGCGAATCAGGCAGCCGCCAGCGCGTTTCGTGCTGAATTAGGCATATCAAGTACGGCTCCGCTGGTTGGTTTTGTGGGCAGGCTTAATTTAGATAAAGGATTAATTGAACTCCGTGAAGCTTGGGCGTTGATTGTCGCCCAACGGCCCGATGCCACCCTCGCAATTATCGGCGAAGACGAATGTAAAAGCACCGAAGAAAAACTAGCGCTGGCGCAATTGAAACAATCACTTGGGGTGAAAATTTTAGGGCCGCGCACCGGCGTTGAAGGACTTTTTATGGCGATGGACGTTTTCCTGATGCCGTCACACCGCGAGGGTTTTGGCGTGGTAGTCTTAGAGGCCGCTGCCATGGAAGTTCCCACCGTTGGCTTCAATGTAACCGGCATGAAGGATTCAGTGCTCAATCATACCACGGGGGTGTTAGTCGAGCTGGGAGATGTCAAAGGACTTGCTCGCGCGACCCTGACCTACCTCGGCGATGTTCAGTTAAAGAAACAACACGGTCAAAAAGGTCGGCAGCGCGTTGAGGCCGACTTCCGGCCAGCGACTGTTTGGCGGGGATACTTTGAAACTTACCGCGACCTAGCCGAGGCGCGAAACTTGGACACTCGCCGCCTGAAATGGAATCCCCCTACATGAGTAAACCGCCCGCTGTTTCGATTTTAATGGGCATCTATAATTGCGCGCCAACTTTGGCGGAAGCAATTGAGTCGATTCAAGCGCAGACTTTTACCGACTGGGAGTTTGTCATTTGTGATGACGGCTCAAAAGACGCAAGCTGGGCGGTAAGTACAGGTTACGCCCGCCATGACCCACGAATTAAAGTTCTCAAAAACTCAAAAAATATTGGGCTCGCCCGTACCTTAGATTACTGCGCTTCGGTCGCTCGCGGTAAATATTTTGCCCGCATGGATGGCGACGACCGCTGCGACTCGATGCGACTAGAGAAGTTATTTGCCGCACTCGAAGCCCACCCTGAAGTCGCCGTGGTCAGCTCTTGGATGAGCATGTTTGATGATCAAGGCACTTGGGGGGTTGTCCGGACTAAAGCACATCCAACGGCGGCTGACTTCGCTAACGGCTCCCCCATTTGCCACGCCCCTTGCATGATGCGGCGCTCTGCCTTCGAGGCCGCGGGGGGTTACGGTAGTCAACCTTGGGTGATTCGGGCGGAAGATTATTACTTATGGTTCCGTTTTTATGCTAAAGGCTTTTCCGCACTTAACTTACAAGAACCGCTTTATTACATGCGTGACGATCGAGCCGCTAAAGCTCGCCGAACATTTAAATCGCGCATCAACGAGACAATTGTGCGCTGGAAAGGCTTTGGCCTGCTTCACTTCCCTGTCTGGAAAAGGCTTTGGGCGATTCGCCCACTTTTAGTCTGGGCAATTCCATCTTGGATTTACGAACGACTACGCAAAAGGAGCCGACAGTAGCTCAGGGAATGAGTGCTAAAACTTTTTGGGCTTCACTGAGGTTGCCATAATCACGACTCGCCGCCGTGGCCGCCAGTCGATTGCGGAGTTCGACATCACGAGATAGTAGCGTAATCGCCCCTACGAGGCCATCGACACCGGCTGAAGCAATGTAGCCATCCACATTGTGTTCAAGTTGGCTACTGGCGGTGGAGAAATTCGAGATAAGCACAGCCTTACCAAGCATTTGGGCTTCGCGGACAGCAACCGCCTTTCCTTCATAGCGGGAGGGTTGGACATATAGATCGCAAGCTTTCATGTATGGATAAGGATTGGTGCGCTTGCCGAGTAGAATGAAATTATCACCGAGGCGCTGTTCGGCAATTATTCGACGCAACATGGGCTCGTCAGGTCCGTAGCCCATAATATACCACCGCACCTTCACGCCACTATCGAGTAACTTTCGGCAAGCCAGAGCGGCGAGTTCGAATGCTTTTTGGTGTGTGTATCGTCCGGCCGAACATAGTACCAAAGTCTGGTCATCTTTTATCATATCCGAAGGCGGGTAATTAATAAGCGCCTGGGTGCGTACGAAATTGGGGGCTAATAAGTTTTCGATGACGACAAGTTTTGGCTTTTGCTCTATAAAAACTTTCCCGAACGAGGTTGCGACATCTGGAGAGACGGCGACGATTACATCCATCGCGGCCCATGCCGGCTGCTCGACGGCAAGGTTAACGCCCGACTCAACGGCGGTATAGTCAGTATGAATCCACCCAACCTTACGTCGGGCGTTAACCTTCCGCCAGACGGTGTCGTGAGGCGTAAGAAACCCAATGGCTAAATCATACGCACCGGGGATTTGTGGCAAAAACAGCTGGGCGTAAGCATGTGAGCGCGACAGGAGGAATCCGGGAGTCATTCCCAGTTTCAACATTAGCTCTGAGACCATTCTTGCGGTTAGGCGAGCGAATCCAATCAGCGGATTGCGGAAAAAAAGCGCGCGCGACTGTGGCCCGTCGAGACGGGCGTATTCGGGAGCTTCGGGAAGCAGCCTTACCCACTTAGGAATCATGGGCAGAAACTCACCTTTATGCTCGTACAGAAAAATGGTTACTTCGCAGCGAGCAGGGTCCAGCGACTCCAGTAAGCCGATCAGGCTTCGCTCCACCCCGCCAATTTCCATGGCGTGCGTGACGATTAAGATTCGGGGCTTTTTGGTCATGCTTTAGAATTGGAAAAGTTTTTAAGTTTTCCGATAATTTTGGCAATAAATTGTCTGAGCTTTTTGCGCCAACGCATCCCGGGGCTTGCCCATGAATGTTGATAGTGGTGGACGGCGACTGTGCTTGGATTGCGGTAATCGATATGCTGAATGTAATCTAAAGGCGAAAAGACCTGCATCGGGTAAACCGTTGCCTGATCCGACAAGGTCTGCTTTTGGCCATTGCGCAACAAGCCGCGCGATTCCAAGAGCCTATTAACTACCCTCACGTTGGTCGTTTGATCAATTGTCCCGTCGTGACGTAGAAAATGTCGTTCCTGATATTGTTTAAGGTAATCTCCAATCAGTGAATAGGCGGGAGCGCACCCAATCGTACTGGTGGCAACATACTCGTTGGCCTCAAAACCCCAGAAGGCAACGTGATGAAGAAAAGGGTCTAGACGACCCACTAATTCAACATCGCAATCAAGGTAAACTCCGCCCATTTGCCACAAGGCGAGGCCTCGTGCGTAATCACTAACAAAAGCGAATTTGCGCTGAGCGTACGCTTCACGAACATAGTCGCAAACGTTGATGTCAAAATTCGTTTCGTTCCACTCTATGATTTCAAAGTCTGGATGCAGCTGGCGCCAGCCTTCGATATTTTTTAAGACATCAACAGGCTTGGGACCACGGCCGAACCAGCAGTAATGGATAATTCGTGGTATCACGGGTAGGTTTACCGAATCACGAAACCCTCGCAGGCAGCGCGAAGCTTGGCTGCTAATGGCTCATGCACGGTCAAATTTTTCGGGACAAAACTGCCATCAATCCGCCCCTTGAGTCCAAAGTTATTGGTCATGCTACCATCTGGAGCGATATCGATACGGTTAAAAAGTTCGAGCAAGCCATCAAAACGACAGGAGTCGACGTAGTCATCAAACGCATTGATAAAAATAACTGGCACGCCCATCGCTAAACACGGCAAGGCACAATGGATCCGAGAAGTAACCACTAATTTTGCATCTGCATAATCACGTAAATAACTTTCCGCCCGCGTAAATTGTGCTTCCACAGTTACACCGGCAGAGGGCAATACGTGTCTCTTATGCTGCGCGCTTTTATGAAAATCGGGCGCAAAAATCTGCTTAAGTATGCGTTGTTTCTTGAGAATGCGCGCGGGCTCACCTTTACGTAATCCGCGCAAGAAACGCTTCGGCGAGGCAAATAAATCGGGTAGGTCGGGGAAATTAAAGAGGGGGTCTACGATGTAACACTTTTCGCGGGTCGGGTTAGGATTACGGTAGCCACTTAAAGTCAGCGTTAGGCAGCCAGAAAAATAAGCGGCGATGCCGTGCGATTCTAAAACTCTGACCGTGTGACGATCGCGGCAACCAATCGGAGCGTGTTGTTTTAAATAGTTAATGCCTTTTTCGCTCAACATTCGGTCGGCCGCCGAGCTGTTTAAGTGAAACGAAACAAACAGCGGCTTGATTGCGGGTGATGGCACCCAGTTGCTGGGGTTGTGCGTGAACCAGCCGTTAAGGATGAGTTGCGTTTCGGGGCCGCTGAAATCGGCCATGGCCTCGCGATTAACGAAGCTATCTACCTTCGGCAGGTACTGACGGGCAGCTAAACTTTGCACGTTGTCCCCCAGGTTATAAGTACCATGGGTCGGGGTGTAAGTGAGAAGTCCGTGTTGCATAAAATCATTTAAGACGACGCAGGAGGCGCACCAAGCCGCGCCCTGCGTTATAAAAACGAGGGAAGCGAACGCAAATGATAAATTTCCATCGAGCTAAATGGTCACGCCAAGGACGATGGTTACGCTCGAGGGCCCGATTAATTTCGCCGTCGGCCAGCCGCTTTAAGAAGTTTACCTCACTATCCCGATCGGTGAGCACGAAAAAGTTTTCGTTCTTAAGGGCGAGACTGGCGGCCCGAGAAATCTCTTCCCAGAAAACCCTTAATCCTGCCGAGGCGCGAATCGTGGACAGGCGGGTAAATAATTGTGGGTAAGTTTCGGCGGTGAAGGGAAAGCCAAACGACCGCGGATCCACTCCAGCCAGAATTAAATTCATCATAGTGCGGTAACATTTTTCACAGCGACCACAGTTGCCATCGCGGGCGACCTCCGAATAGCAGACCCGAAGTTGAATGGATTCCTGGCGTTGCTGACAAAATGCAGCAATTACTTCGGCCTTAGCCTGGCGACTCAGTTCGGCAGCGTCATGCACAACACTGAGCCCCCCCCACTTAATTTTCTCGTCGGCGGATTGAGTTGAACCCCAAACCATCGGTACGTTATAGGATGAAGCAATGTAAGCTAAAGAGGCCCGGCGAATAAAGGATAGCGGGGCCAGTAATCCCAGTAGCCCGGGCCCATGCTGCACCTTGCCCCACCAACCAAAAACCAAGGATGCTTCTACATTATCGTTATAAAATGTGCGCATGTTAGCCGTAATAGCTAAGTGGGGCAAACGACCCGAAAAAGGCTCAGTTTTAATGTGGTTAAGACAACGATGCCATTGGGTAGTATCGGTGATTTCAATGTCAGCCCCTAGAATTGTTACTAAATCTAGGTTTTCGCTATGGTGGCGAATCAGCGTGGTGTAAGCGTCCATCCCACCACTAAAAAGCATCAATGATTTTGTGGCTGGCCAACTAATGGGGGCACTTCTTGGCGCCACCAAAACTCCAGTCAGCGGGTATCGCGGGTACATCCGCTGAAACTCTGCGCGTAGTTGCACAAGTGAGTCGGCAAAAGTTGCGTCAACCTCAGGTACTACCAAGTCAAACTTACCAAACCAGGCGAGGGTGATAAAGTTAGCGACAAATGGAATGATAGCGATGCCTGGCGGGCAGCTTGAAATGTCGTGATCGTAACGAACAAAAAAAGTTTCGTTAGGATTTAAAAACTTTTTCGCTGAACCAGTGGCAGTATAGTGGTAATCAATCCGTCGCCCGTTTTCTGAAAGTGTATAATTCCTTAAGGTAATCATTGGCGAATTTTATTTAAGAACGACCAACCCATTAATTGCGTTAGAAAGTAAAGGCATGCGACCGAAGCTCCCGTAGCTAACACGAGGCCGATTGACACCCGCATCCATGCTGATCCGACGAATGCGTGATTAAGCCAAAGGCCGATTAGCACCAGCGAGGACCAGAGCACGAGGAGCTTATTAGAGAGCGAAACCGACTGTCCCACCAGCGCGGGCAACACCATCGCTAAAACAATGCCCGAGCCAAGGTGGAGTGCGGTAAAGGCCCAACCGCATCCGATTAGTCCCAGCCGACTTGCGAAGAAGCTGATGAGTGCAAAACCCACCAGGGCCGAAATGACTTCCACCACAAAAATAGTTTTGCCCCTGCCCTTCGCCAATAAGGCCAGGCGCAGTGGCGCCGCCATGATGCGTCCGAGCACGCCGATAATCATGATACGCAGGACTTCAGCCGAAGGAGAGAAAGCAGACGAATAGAGCAGCGAAGTTGCCTGCTGTGACAAGACTGCCAGCCAGGCCAAAGCGGGGATCGAAAGCAGCAATGCGATACGTAACTGGGCGTTCATCTCTAGATTGAATCGCTCTGGCTCATCCGCGTGGGCCACCAGTTTAGGGTAATAATCCGCTGACATGGCCGCCAAAACAAAAGTGACGGTGAAGCCAGCCAGAGAGAATGCGGCTTGATATTGGCCAACAGCGTCCAACCCTAAGTAGCGCAGGAGAATCACGCGTTCGACGTAAGGACTAAAAGTGCCGACTAGACCCGAAAGCATAATAGGCAGACCAAAAACGATTAGTAATCGCGCCTCGGCTCGACTATCAGCGATGGAGCACGGCGCATCAGGAATCGGCACGCGCCGCGAAAACCACCAAGTGACGACTAAGGTGGCAGCGTAACTAAAAATCACCGCCAGCGCGATACCCGTCATGCCTAACCAATAGTAACAAGGTATTGCGATCAGCACTCCGGCAAAAGCCGAGCCGACGCTGATGCGCATGTAATCGACCACTCGTCGCATGCCTTGAATAATACAACCCTGCCCAGTATAAAGTGCACGAAAGAGCACCGCTAAACCCAGACATGCAATGGGCCAAATGTATTTCGGTGCCTCACTCTCCCCAAAAGTCAGTCGAGCAATGACTCCACTCGTGAGAAGCATGAAGGCTGCTCCCGCCAAACCACTAATCCAAACGGTTCGACGTAGCGTTTGAACAATTCTTGATAGCCTTTGATCGTCGCCCGACGATGCGCTCGCTGCAATTTGCCGAATGCCGCTCGTGCCTAAGCCCAAACTAAAAGCCGCACCCACAACCTCGATGAGCTGCGTAAAAATTCCGGCTAAAGCGATGCCCGCCGGCCCAAGCCAAACGGCGATAAACTTATTACGCACTAAACCGATCGCCATGTTCGCCAATGCTCCGCCCCCAACCAGCACGGTCTTGCGGAAGATATCAAAGAAATCAGGGGAGCCAGGTCCGGCGTCCTGCTTAATGGTTTCTGACATTTAGATTAGCAGGTGACTGCCGACGCACATTGAGGGCCGACGGTGAGGATTGCGGCCTCATCCCGGGGGCCTGCATCCATTCGCGTTCCAGTAAAAAGAATTTGTGCGGCTCCAAGAGTTGGGCGTACATCACTATATAAACAACCCGACAGAGAAAAGAGCGGAGTAAGCGGCGCGTGTTTTATCGGGCGATGGATTAGTTTATTAATAATCGCCCGCATTCTGAGATGCAGCGACCCTGGCAGGCTTTCTCTTTCATTCTCACGCCGCAGAATAATTTCTGCCCAGGTATAAATTTCTAAAACTAAAAGCGGGTTGCTCATTGTGCCATCGGTGAGTTGGCCGGCGCTAGAAATTATTTTTCGGCCACGATTAATTAAGCATTCCAAGCCCTCTGATCGCCAGACGTCGGCTTGAGGTAATTGGGGCCAAAGCGCTCCAGCGGTAAATAACGCCAGTGAAACAGTGAGCCCCTTGCATGCAGAATGTGTATACGAATAGTCGTGTGTTAATTCTAAGCGTTTGGCTGAAACTAGAATGAGGCGCGCGGCGCCTGCGAGTCGCTCATCAGAGGCGGAAGAATGAAAGCAAAAAGCTTGGGCGGCAAAAGTTACCGCCAAGATGCGCCGAGCAATGGCTTCATCGCTTACCCACTGCGGACCAAGGTTGGGAGGGTTTTTCTCCATCCAATCTTCTAATAAACTCCAGAATGCTTCAGCGTGCGCGTCATCGCCACTGACGATCCAGGCGCGCACCAGGGGATAGGCCCAATTAAACTGGGAGGCCTCATTTATTGCCGACGCGGTCGAATCAACATCCGCGGAAACCTTCGACCAATGCATGCCGGCGCTCTCCTGTTGATTACGATTCCAATCAACCGGGAAGCCCAAGTTAATAAATTGGTTATTCGCTAAACGGAATTGGCCCACCGCAATTGCTTTGGCCTCTGCTTCAGGAGAACACCCAAGCGTAACCGAAAATTGCTCAAGGTGTGGCGCCAGGTATTGACGCTCGAGCAGTGCAATCGGCAGGCGAGGCGCCTTAGACTGCCACTTGGCAATAAAATCGGCCTGCTCACCTGGCAGTGGCGGAATAAGTGACCAGGGTTGGGTCGGGGACTGACGATCAAAAATACCGACGGCGCGCTTGCACTCAAACCAAGCGTTTGAAATCAGTTGGCCTGCGCTAATGATCGTCATGGAGGTCAGGCCTTCTCATTGGTTTGATTACCCTCACGCAGCGAATCGTCGACGAGGCTAATCATTAAAGCCGAAATAAAGGCGACCGAGAATAGCAAGGGGGTAAACCACGCAGGGAAATCAATTGCCATATTGAAGAGGAAAAGCACCAACACGCCGGCGAGTGGAATCGACTCGGGGTGGCCGCGCTTCAATGTTTTGAGGGCCCACGCGAGAAACCAAATAAGGCCAGATGCCACAATGGTTACCCCAATAATGCCCCACTCTGCCAGCATCTGAAGCCAGTCACAGTGTGCATAGGTGGCGCGCAACAATAACTTTCCTCTTTGGTCCAGTAGCGCCTTTTCTTGCGCCTGGAAGTAGGGCGAAACCCACCGATAGGATCCAGCGCCCCAACCTGTCCAGAGTCGGCCAGCGCCACTTGTAGTGGCCATCGTCCAAGTACTGTGACGCCAAGGTGAACGTGCGTCGGACTTAGTTTGTTTATATGAATTAATCTTTGAGTCTAACTTGGCTTCAATATTTTTTAGATTGCTCGAAAATAAGAAGACGAAAATGAAGGTGATGACAAGAATGAGCGCCAGCGAACTGCGCCTGCCGTACTGACCCACTGCGGCGGGCATACCCAAAAAGAAGGCTGTCGGGGCGATAAGTAGAAACAAGGTTAAGGCTAAGGCCGAAGCCGCAACGCTGTAGGTTAATAACGTAGCACAAACCAAAAGGAGGCTGAAAAAAATTGCGATGAGATGCGGACTGCCCCGATTGGCGCTATTCTGATTCCGCCGATAATGCCAAAATGCCAAAGCAACAGCGACGGCAGACTGAAGGTAAAAATAAACGCCCGCGTGATTTCGATAAATGAAAGGGCCAAACGGAGCTGCGCCGGCGGGGACCGGGAACCCCATTGCGCTTTCGCCGAAATTCGGCTGATGAGTGAATCCGTAGCCTGCGATGATGATCGCACTGACAACGCTTAGCCAACCAAGCATCACGTAGCCACGGCGACGAAGCAGGCCCACACGAAGCGCGCAGAACAGCAACCACGGCCCAGCGAAAATCGCAATTGTTCGCCAAGCATTCATCCCGCCGGGATCCGTCTCATCTGACGCAAATGGGGCACTTAAACCGCTCGGCAGCCACTTAATTGAATCCTCTTTGGCAATTCTCCAAAATAAATCGCGCTCCGCCACTCTGCCCCATGGGTTCAGTCCTTGCACTGCGAAATAAGAGAAGAGGGCCAACCCAATCCAGAATATTGGCTGACGCATTAGGGCGTAGAACGACTCGGCTGCGCTCAATGATTTAATGTCATCCCGCAATAAAGCCGCCGCGACCGTCTGACCGAAAAGCGCGGCCAAGGGAAAAGCCATTGCTTCCAGCCACTGACTGCTAATGACCGTGGCGATTTCGGGAACGCCCCAGGCATTGAATACGAGCAAGCCAAACCAAACGCTTACACCTATAATTTGTACGCGGTAATCTCCGACGGCAGCAATGAGCGCCGAGAGCGCCAAGCCCAAGGTGAAATAGGTACACCAGACAACGACGCCTCCCCAGGCCCAAGGCATGAATAGGAGTAGCACCGCCGAAATAGTAGCTACCGCTAATTCGCGTGGCGTTAAACGCGGGCGCCGAGCTTTGGGTGAATTAAAATAGAGGTGCTTGGACGAAATCATTTATGAAATTATACTAAACCAGCCTGATAGATATCATGAATACGCAAGAGGCCGAGACAGCGTCCACTCTTGGCGTCAACCACAGGAAGCACGGAAATCTGCGATGGGCGATCTTCCATAATGCGCGCAGCTTCGGCCAACGAAACGGCGGGGTGAGTTTGCACAGGCTTACGCGTCATCACGTCGCCTGCGGTGGCAGTGTTGAGGTCAACTCCACGACTGAGGGCGCGACGCAAGTCGCCATCGGTAATCAAACCAAGCAACACACCAGCTGAATCTAAGACACATGCTGCACCGTGTGGGTGAGAAGTCATCGCGATAACGGTTTCGCGGAGATTCGCGGTGGGCGCAACTTTTGCACAACGATCAAGAGGCTGAAATGCTTCGGCAACCGTGAGTGTTAAATTGCGGCCAAGCTGGCCGGCCGGATGGAGGCGCGCGAAATCGCTTTGGCTGAATCCTCGCTTCGTCATGAGGGCGGCGGCTAATGCGTCACCCAACGCGAGCGTGAGCAATGCACTGGTAGTTGGAACCAAACCAAGCGGATCGGCTTCGGGGCGAGCCCCAATATCGAGGACGAAGTCGGCTTGGGCGCCGAGAACGGACTGCGTGTTACCGACAATTGCGATAATGGGAGACTGGAAATTGCGGAACACGGGGAGCAGTCGCACGGCTTCAGCGGTCGCACCGGAACGAGAAATTAAAATAACGGGGTCGCCCGCCTGAAGGATGCCAAGGTCGCCATGAACGGCATCAGCCGCGTGGAGAAAGATGGCGGGCGTGCCTGTGCTGCAGAGTGTAGCGGCAATTTTTTGGGCGATGAGTCCGGATTTTCCGACGCCGCAGAGAATGACTTTACCGGAGTGTGCCGCAATGAGGTCGACCACTTTAGTGAACGTGCCGTCAAGGCGCGTAGCGAGCTCAGCGAGGGCGGCGGCTTCGGTGGCAAGTAATGCCTTGGCGGATTCGAGGGGGGTTTTCATAAATTTATTTAATAAGTAGTCGGGCCGCTTCTAGGTCTTGAGCGGTATCAATGGCGACGGGATGGTATTGCGTGACGACCGTCTGGAAAGTCATGCCGTGTGCCAGAAAGCGCAGTTGCTCGAGCGACTCAGCGGCTTCGAGTTCAGTGGCGGCGAGTTTAGCATAACCGCCGACCGTGGCCCGATCGTAGCCGTAAACGCCAATGTGCGACCAGTAGTCGCGCTGCTTGACCCACTCCGTTATTTCAACACCGCGCAGGAACGGAATGGGGCTGCGCGAAAAATAAATGGCTTCACCGTTTTCAGCGCGGACGACTTTGACAACGCTTGAAGACTGCAAGCGTTCGGTCTGAGTAATTTTTGAGACCGCCGTGACGAGTCGGCACTTCGTTTCCCTCCAACGCGTGATGAGTTGGTCAAGCAAGTCGGGCTCAATGAATGGCTCATCGCCTTGAACATTGAGAAAGAATTCTCCAGGCAATTGACCCAAAATACTCGCGATGCGAGCGGTGCCCGAAGGGCAATCGGGCGAAGTCATGATGACTTCGGCGCCAAAGCCGCGTGCAACTTTCGCGACTTCTTCCGCATCGGTTAAAATAACAACGCGGGTGGCTTGCTTAACTTTTTTCGCACGCTCCCAAACATGTTGGACCACGGGCTTACCGCCCAAATCAAGCAAGACCTTGCGCGGGAGACGCGTAGAGCCGAGACGAGCGGGGATGCAGATGATGGGCATGACTATAATTGAGTGGGCGCGTGGACAAGTTGGCAGGTGGGCGGAGGGGCCAACATGCCACAAACATTTTATCCCTTTCGGGCGGTTTCTAAATTTTTAAGGTACCAAGCGTAGACGCTGGCAATTCCTTGTTGAAGTGGAATTTTACGCTTCCATCCAAGGGCGGCGATACGCGTGTTATCCATAATCTTTCGTGGGGTGCCGTCGGGTTTAGTCGCGTCAAATTTGAGTGTGCCTTTAAATTCCACCACGCGTGCGACGGCTTCGGCTAATTCACGAATGGTGAGCTCTTCACTTGAACCAACATTGATGTGACCCGCTTCGGAGTATTGATTCAGCAACATCACGCAGGCCTCGGCTAAATCATCGACGTGTAAGAATTCGCGCAGTGGCTTGCCGGTGCCCCAAAGTGTCAACGAATCATCTCCCCGTAATTTAGCTTCGTGCATTTTACGGACCATCGCCGGGAGCACGTGAGAGTTTTCTAAAGCAAAATTATCTTCCGGGCCGTAGAGGTTGCTCGGCATCGCGCTAATAAAATCGCAGCCGTATTGCTGGCGAGCGTGGGTACAAAGCTTGATGCCGGAAATTTTCGCAATCGCGTACGCTTCGTTCGTTGCTTCTAGGGGCCCTGTCAGCAAGGCGGATTCTTTGATCGGTTGCTCTGCCAATTTTGGGTAAATGCAGCTCGAGCCGAGAAAAAGTAATTTACGTACTTTGGTTTGACGGGACGCCTCGATGACATTGGCAGACATCATTAAGTTGTCGTAAAGAAAGTCGTACGGCGCGGTTGAATTGTAATGAATGCCACCGACGCGTGCGGCAGCCATAATCACATAGGCGGGCTTTTCGGCAGCGAAGAATGCCTGGACGGCAGTTGCATCGCGCAAGTCGAGCTCCTGTGATGTGCGACCGATGATTTGCGTGTGACCGGCAGCCTTGAGCGCGCGGATCAACGCAGAGCCCACCATGCCCCGGTGGCCGGCCACATAAATTTTAGCAGCGCGGTCCATTTAGCGGTACTTGTGCGTGAGCGCTTTAATGTCGCTGTCGACCATGCGGTGCACGAGCTGCTCGAAGGAAGTTTGTTGCGGATTCCACTTCAGCTCACGAATCGCTTTCGCGGGGTTACCAAGGAGTTGCTCGACTTCAGTCGGACGGAAGTAACGTGGGTCGACGGCGACGAGTCTGCGTCCGGTTTTCTTATCGATGCCTTTTTCGTCGGCTCCCTTGCCCTTCCATTCTAATTCAATGCCGGCACGCTTGAACGCGTGGTCACAGAATTCGCGCACCGTATACATCTTGCCCGTAGCGATAACGAAATCGTCAGGTTGGTGATGTTGCAAAATAAGCCACATGCATTGTACGAAGTCGGGGGCGTAGCCCCAATCGCGCTGTTCGGATAAATTGCCGAGGAAGAGACAATCTTGGCGACCGAGCACAATATTAGCGACGGCGAGACTGATCTTGCGCGTGACGAACGTTTCGCCGCGGCGTTCGGATTCGTGATTAAACAAGATACCGTTACTGGCAAACATGCCGTAGGCTTCGCGGTAATTGCGCGTGATCCAGTAAGCGTAAATCTTCGCCACACCGTATGGGCTGCGTGGGTAAAAAGGTGTGGTCTCGGATTGAGGCACTTCCAGGACCTTGCCGTAGAGCTCGGAGGTGGACGCCTGATAGATGCGAACCTTCTTTTCGAGTTTAAGAATACGAATCGCTTCCAGCAAGCGAAGCGTGCCAACGCCATCGGTGTCGGCCGTGTATTCGGGGATCTCGAAAGAAACCTTCACGTGTGACATGGCGCCGAGATTATAAATTTCGTCGGGCTGCACTTCGCCAATGATGCGAATGAGGTTGGTGCTGTCGGTTAAGTCGCCATAATGAAGTTGAATCTTCTTGTCGTGAATATCGCGGACTAAGTCCTCCATGTAGAGGTGCTCAATGCGCTCGGTATTGAAGCTCGATGAGCGACGGAGCAGGCCGTGAACCTCGTAGCCTTTCTCGAGTAAAAATTCGGCGAGGTAGGACCCGTCTTGTCCGGTGATACCGGTGATCAGTGCACGTTTTTTCATTTGTTTTGAGTAGAATTGGTTTTGGCTTCGGCGATAATGCGCGAGCTGCTGTCGATCTTGGCACCGAGTCCCTCGATGAGCATCGCACCGTGTTTCTTGAGAACAATAATCTCAGGGATATTGCCAGCATTGCGATCGCCGCCTTTACAGAAGACTGCGTCGCAGCCGAGGGCCTTGGCTTCAGTGATGAGTTTATCGAGCGTGGCGCAGACCGATCCATCGGTGTCGACAGCGAGCACCGCGCGATCGACCACGCGAAGTGCGGAGGTGACGGCGAGGCGGGTATCTTGATCGATAAAGGCTTTTCCTTTTTTGAGGGCCGCTTGGGCGTCGGTATTCACGATAACCCAGAGCACGTCACCTTGAGCGCGAGAGAGATTAAGTAACTCAAGGTGCCCGCGGTGCATGGGGTCGAAATAGCCGCTGGTGATGGCGATGCGCATGACAGTAGTGGTAGTTAAGTTGTGCTGATTTGAAAACGGCGAACTCGCGCAGGCTACCGCTCGTGCCGGGGATTTTTTCGGCTCGTATGGTTTGGGTAGACTGTCGTGGCTGCGGTCAGGCAGCCGAAAGTTTTTACTCGTTGGCCGGTGGCGGCAGGAGCAACGCGGAGAGCTCGACGGCGCGAGAGTTCCAGCGCTGAAGTCGGGCGATGCGCTCAATCACTTCGGGGGTGGCCCCCTGGGCGGTGGCAGAATTAATTACATTCTGCAGGGTGGGCTTCGATTTTTCTAAACCAGGGAGTACCTGACTCCGGATAATGTTTACCAGCGAAGCCGCTAAAGAGGGGGTCGGCTCCCATCGCTCGCGCTTGGTGCCCTTCTCTTTTATGGAGAGAATCATCCCATGGTCACGTAGGAACTTAAGTCCTTGACTGACAGAGCCTTGACTCATTTCAAGCCGGCCTTGAATGTGGTCAAAGTCCAGCGGCTTAGGGGAGGCGTAAAGGAGGGAATAAATCTCGGCCACCGAGCGCTGAACCCCCAAAATAGCCGCCATTCTAACGAAAAACTGGGTTAATTCGACCTCGTGAGGCGAAAGCGGAAGGTACGCGGGGCGATCCTTGCGCTTTTCTTGGGGTTTTTCACTAGGGGGCTTCATGAAATTCTGATTTTTAAGCCAGAAGCCCTAATCTTCATTAAAAATTGAACCTCGGCAACAGATAAGTGCTGCCGCTTGTGAATAAATTAGCGGCATAGTTTATGGGGCTGGGCCATTTGGCGGCCGAAACCCAGACCCTGCGCTAAAATTATCCACCTTGGCGCCCCCTTGGGGATTCGAACCCCAGTTACCTCAGTGAAAACGAGGTGTCCTGACCGGGCTAGACGAAGGGGGCACTCGGTGGAGAGTCGGAACTTACGGTCGGGCACCCCTTGGTCAAGTTTTTTGAAAAATACTAAATAGGGCACCCCGCGTGCCACATTTTAGTCAGACAAGCACTCAAAGATCAGCGTCCGAAGAGGCTTTGATTTTGAATGGGGTCATCCGACGGCTGGCTCTGTCTTAATGCGGCGTTTTTTGCTAAGACGTACCCGCCCCACGCAGCGGTCCCGATGAAAAAGACGAGAAACAGAATGAGCACCCAGCGTGAAGTGGATGGTGACGGTGGAGTGACGTTCATGTTCGCAGTGGAGTTTACTGAACCAGAATTTCGAGTCTTGGCAACTTCCGCCAAATAATTACGGTGACGGAGTGTTCCGAATACCCCTCGGGCACAAAAGCGTATTTAAAAATACCGCTGTCTCAATGAGCCCCAAACTCAAGCCCCTCATCGTTGTCATCAAGGAGGACCGAATTCTGGCGACCGAGTTAGAACAAAAATTAGAGGAGGCTGGTTTTCTCGCCCAAGTTTTTCACAAAGGTGCGACCGCGCTTAAATTTATTGGTGAACATTACGTTCACGGTATCGTTGCAAGCGCCGCGCTACCTGACATGGGTGCGCTTAATTTAATCGAACAGGTCCGTCGGATTTCAACTTCGCCGGCGATAATTTTACTTTCACCCAATAAAGATGTCGCCGAAATTGTCGCGGCACTGAATGCAGGAGCGGATGACTTTGTGCTCAACTCTTATCATGCCGACGAATTAATCGCGCGAATCAACGCAGTGTTGCGTCGCAGTGAAATTTCTGAGGACCGTCGACTCACGCGCAATGCGGACCTCTTAACCAATTCATTTAAGTTTAACGGTGCCGAGGTGTGCCCAGATCGACTTGAATTGGTTTTCTCACCCACCAAGCGCTGTAAGCTTGGACGCAAAGAGCTGGGCATCCTCTACCACTTACACGCCAACCCTGGTGTAATCATCAGTCGCAACAGCCTCATTCATGCCGTCTGGGGCGTGCATGCTAATTTAAGGAGCCGCTCACTAGACCAATATGTCGCCAAGATTCGTGACGCATTTGAGATTTACGGTAATCCGCTGAACTGCCTGCGCACCATTCACGGCATTGGCTATTGGTACGAGCGGGATGAGCCGAAAGAAGACGTCGTCGCGGCGAAAAAGGCCCGCTGGTCTTGATTTCCCGGGAAGTTCATACATTGGTAGGTCATGACCACAATTAAAGCCTACCTGAAACCAAGCTGCGGCTGGAGTAATGGCGTGCGCGCCGTGTTGCGCAAGCACGGCCTCGGCTTCGAAGACGTGGATATTATTAATAATCCCGCCAACTACGCCGAGATGGTCGAGAAGACCGGTCAACGTCTCTCGCCCTGCGTCGAAGTCAACGGCGTGATGCTTGCCGATGTTTCAGGCGATGAAGTGGAGGCTTATTTGCTGGCCAACGGATTAGTGAAGCCGACCGACAAAGCAGCGGACGTCCCAACGAATGCGCCTTGCACCGACGACGAGCACGCGAAGATGCGCGCGAAGACGATTCGGTTTTTCTGAGCTTAGCGCTTAAGCCGATTTACCGGCAGCAAAATCGATCAACGATTCGGCGACCCACTGACGTTGCTCCGGCTTGATCTCTGGGAATACCGGGATGCTCAGGACTTCTTGAGCAAGTAATTCGGCCGCGGGCGCACTGTCCGCGCCACGCCCTATTCCCATGAAACATTCCTGACGGTGCAGCGGTACTGGGTAATAAATTTCACAGCCAATCTTTCGGTTGGTTAAAAACGCCTTCAAGGCATCACGCTTGCCGTGCAGAACGCGCAGTGTGAATTGATTCCAAATGCCCTGACCACTGAAATCCACCGGCAGTAAAATCTTTGCATCGCCGGAGCCAGGTCGGTTTTCGCCAATACCCGGCGCGCCACGCAGCGTCGTATGGTAATAGCCTGCATTGCCCGCGCGGGCACAATTATAACTCGGCAGGTGCGGGAGCTTGATGTGGAGCAAGGCGGCCTGCAATGGATCCATGCGGAAGTTTGCCCCGATAAATTTATGGTAATACTTCGGCTGCATACCGTGCACTCGCAGAATACGCGCACGCTCAGCCCAAGCATCGTTTTGCGTGGTGACTAATCCGGAGTC
>CAIVVQ010000074.1 GCA_903909465.1 uncultured Opitutia bacterium
CATCCGCGTCGCGGCGACAAAGATCCGACTCGTCGTCTTGTTCATCGGGCTATTGAGCAGGCCCGGAATATTTTCGGCGAAGCGCTTGTTAGCGGCCATAGTTAAGCAGTGCGGCCGTCTTTAACGGTTGGATAAAGGAAGGATTTATCAACCGCCTGTGCCGCGACAATAACGGCGGTACCAAAAATATCATGCGCACTCGCACCGCGGGAAATTTCTGCACACGGGCGCTCGATACCCGTGAGGATTTGTCCGTAGGCAGGAATGTCGGCGATGTGCTGCGCCATCTTCGAGGCAATGTTTCCTGAATTCAGATCAGGGAAAATAAGTACGTTCGCTTTGCCAGCGACGCTGCCAGTGACTTCTTTGGACTCGGCGGCGAAAGGGTTGAGCGCCGCATCCGCCTGCATTTCGCCGTCGATATCGGCGACAATATTTAATTCACGGGCGCGAAGCTTGGCGAGCTTGGTAGCGGCTTGGACTTTTTTAACGGAAGCTGCGCGGGCATTTTCTGAGTGGGTGGAATAGGCAAGCAGGGCGACTTTGGGTAATTGGTTGGTGAGGTGACCGGCCAGAGCGGCGGTCGTCACGGCGATATCAGCCAATTGTTCGGTGGTAGGCTCAGGAATCACTCCGCAATCAGCCAAGAACAGTACACCGTCGCAGCCGAATTTCGATTCTTCGGATTCAAGGATCAGCATCGAAGACACCGTTTCCACTCCCGCTTGGCGGGGCATGATTTGTAAGATTGTCCGCAAGCCGGAAGCGGCGTGGGTCGTGGCGCCAGAAATCAAGGCGTCGGCACCGCCGGTGGCGACCATGATGCAGGCGAAGTAATTATTGAGCTTTGCTAGCTCGTTGGGGTCGCCTTGGAGATTAGTGTTTCCGTACCGTTGGATGGAAGCGATTTTATCGGCAAAGCTTTTAAGTTCATCGCTACGTTCAGGTTCGACGACGCGAATACCTTCGAGGCTGATGTTGAGTCGTGCCGCCGAAATTTTAATGCGTTGGCGATCGCCGACTAAAATGGGTACGCCTAATTTTTTTGTTACAAATTGGCGGGCCGCTTGAATAATGCGTGGGTCGTGTCCTTCCGCAAAGACGACTCGCTTAGGGTGGTTCTGCAGGCGGGCCGAAAGTCTTGAAATCAGTGACATGGGCTTGAGAGTGTCAGTCCCCCATTTAAAATCAACGGAAGACCACCGTTTTATGGCCGGCCGGAAGGACGCGGTCTTCAACGACGGCACGGAGGCCGCGGGCGAGGACAATCTTTTCAATGTCTTTACCTAAATGTGCCATGTCTTCGGGGCTTTCGGAGTGATCAACGCGGATAACGTCCTGTTCCACAATGGGACCTTCGTCGAGTTCGGCGGTGACGAAGTGACAGGTGGCGCCGATGAGTTTAACGCCCTTTTTATGGGCTTGGTGGTAGGGCTTGGCGCCAGCGAACGATGGTAAGAACGAGTGGTGAATATTTAAGATCTTACCGGCAAATTTATGACAAAGTTCAGCGTCCAGAACTTGCATATACCGGGCGAGTACAATGAGGTCGGCTTTTTCTTTAACGAAAATAGCATCCATTTTACGATAGGCTTCACTCTTATTTTCATCTGTCACTGGGATGAAGTGGAAGGGTAGGCCGTGGGCTTCCACGATTTTGCGGTGGTCTTCGTGATTCGAAATAACGCAAGGAATGACGAATGGAAAATCTTGGGCAACGTGTCGCGCAAGTAGGTCGTACAGGCAGTGCTCTTGTTTGGAGCAGAGGATGACAACGCGTTTGGGCTTGGCGGAGTCGGACAGTTTCCAGTCCATGCTGAACTTTTTAGCGATTGGACTAAAGTGTTGGCTGAAGTCGGCGGCGGGAAAATCGAGTGACTCCGCTTTGATTTCGACGCGCATAAAGAAGCGCGACAATTCATGTTCAGTGTGTTGGCTGGCTTCGGTGATCCACCCTTTATGGTTGGCGATAAATGTCGAAACCTCGGCCACGATGCCACTGGCGTCGGGGCAGGAGAAACTCAAGGTGAGGGTGCGAGCCATGGAGCAGGATGAAAGGCAGGGGGTGTCAGCGTCAAGTCGCAGCACTGCGGAAGGCTCGAAGAAGCCTAGAAGTACCCATGGCGGGGTCGATTTTGCCCTGAAATGTCCATCCTAGGGGATTGACCAAGCCCGCCTCGTTCCTACGTTGAACCTTCACCTTCTAAAAGATGGCTAAGACATTGTTCCAAAAAGTTTGGGAAGCGCACGCGGTGCGTAAGCTGCCTAATGGGCAGACCCAACTGTTTATCGGTACCCACCTCATTCATGAGGTGACGAGTCCCCAGGCCTTTGGGATGCTCCGGGACTTGGGGCTCAAGGTGAAGTTCCCGCAGCGGACTTTTGCGACGGTCGATCACATCGTCCCAACCAATGAATTGAAGGAGCCGTATTCGGATCCGATCGCGCAAGAGATGATCGAGGCGTTACGTAAGAATACAAAGGATTACGGCATTAAGTTTTTCGACACCACGACCGGCCAACAGGGTATCGTGCACATGGTGGGTCCGGAGCAGGGTATCACTCAGCCAGGTACGACAATCGCCTGTGGTGATTCGCATACCGCAACCCACGGCGCGTTTGGTGCAATTGCCTTTGGTATCGGCACCACGCAGGTGCGCGACGTTTTAGCGACGCAAACACTGTCGCTCAGTCCGCTCAAGGTTCGACGTATTGAAGTGAATGGTAAGCTGAAGCCCGGCGTTTACGCCAAGGACGTCATTCTCCACATCATCCGCGAATTGGGCGTGAATGGCGGTATTGGTTTTGCGTACGAATACGCGGGCACGACCTTCGATAATTTCTCCCTCGAGGAACGCATGACGGTTTGTAACATGTCCATCGAAGGCGGTGCACGTTGTGGTTATGTGAATCCCGATCAAAAAACTTTTGATTACATTAAGGGTAAGCCCTTCGCACCTAAAGCTGCGGATTGGGATGCAGCCGTCACACGCTGGAAGTCTTTTGCTTCCGATGCGGGTTGTAAGTACGATGATGTAAAAGTTTATCAGGCTGAAGACATTCGTCCGACCGTCACCTGGGGTATCACTCCAGGGCAGGCCATCTTCATTGATGAAAAAATGCCTGCGCTCGAAACCTTGAATGCCGCTGACCGTCAGACTGCAGAAGACGCTTATAAGCACATGAAGCTTTCGCCCAGCACGCCCATCAAGGGTACGAAGGTGGACGTCGCATTCTTGGGCTCATGTACCAACGGACGCATCTCTGATTTACGCGAAGTCGCTAAATACCTTAAGGGTCGTAAAGTCAGTGCCTCGGTTAAGGCGATTGTCGTTCCCGGTTCACAGCTCACCGCCATTCAAGCGGTGCATGAAGGCTTGGACAAAATCTTTATCGAAGCTGGATTTGAATGGCGTGGTGCCGGTTGCTCGATGTGTCTCGCGATGAACCCCGATAAACTCGTTGGCGACCAACTTTGCGCCAGCTCCTCGAATCGTAACTTTAAGGGCCGTCAAGGCTCGCAGACTGGCCGTACCATTCTGATGAGTCCGCTGATGGTTGCCGCTGCGGCCATCACAGGTCAGGTCTCTGACGCCCGCGAAGTCTTTAAAGTGTAATGTCCGTTTCTGCTCCAGTCGCCCGTGTCTACGCTCGCCTTACGCAAGGTGAGGCTGTGGTTGCGGCCTGTCAGGCGGAAGGCGTTACCTGCCAGCATGACGTGACCGTGGATGCACACTACGACGGCAAGCCCGTTTGCACGGTGACGTTGCCGTGGGTGATTGACGGTCACGCATTTCTCTGGGCCGATGAGACCTTGGTTGAATCCATCGCTGAAGAGCGCTTACAGGCCATGGCATCGGCCTTGGCGATGCCCGTTTGCATTGTGCGTCGTGAAGCCGCACTGAATCCCCAATCATAATTTTAATATAAACTCCCATGTCCCTCGCTAAAATTACTCAAGTCAAAGCCCTCGCCCTTGCGGTGCCAGGTGATGACATCGACACGGATCGTATCATCCCCGCACGCTTCTTGCGTTGCGTCACCTTTGATGGCCTCGGCGAACACGCCTTCCGCGATGAACGTACGGGTCCCGACGGCAAAGAGCGCGCGCACCCCATGAACAGTGGGCAAGCGACGCGTATTGCCGCCGCTAAGCAAGGCGTGATGGTGGTCGGTTTTAATTTTGGTTGTGGCAGCTCGCGCGAGCACGCGCCCCAATCCATCTGGCGTTTCGGTTTCACCGCGTTGGTCGGTGGTAGCTTTGCTGAAATCTTCTTTGGTAATTCGACTGCCCTCGGTGTGCCTTGCTTGACGCTTTCGAAGGACGACCTCGCTGAGTTGTCTGAGTTTGTGCAAAAGAATCCAGCCGTTGAAGTCACCGTCGACGTGGAGAACCTTAAGGTCTCGGCTGGTGCAAAGAGTTGGACGGCCGATATTGCGGCTTCCGCTCGCAATAGCTTGATTAATGGCAAGTGGGATCCGATTGCCGACCTTCTCGAAGGCACCATCGATGTGGCTAAGACCGCTGGCGGCCTCGCTTACGTGAACGGCAAGTAATTCTTACGCTGATTAAATAAAAAGGGCCCGATGATTCGGGCCCTTTTTATTTAAGTGAGTTTTTGGATTTTTAAAGTTAGCC
>CAIVVQ010000075.1 GCA_903909465.1 uncultured Opitutia bacterium
CATCGCCGCCGCGCGCTCCGAAGTTCCGCAGTCGCGCTGCCGGATCTTTACTTATCTGGAGGTTAACCACGTTTGGGCGGCATATAAAGCTGACGAGGCAAGGGTCGCCAATGCGGGCCTGCCCAAACTCAAGACCGACTTTGTCGCCTATGCGGCGCAAGAGATTCAGGAAAAGTCCGCGCAGGAAATAAACGCGACGCTCGATTATTTAAACCAACAATTAATACCGCGCCCCGACTTACCCGCGAAACGCGTCTTTATTAGTGAGTGCGGTGCGGGGTGGGCGGCATGTGGCGGCAACGTGCTGTCGCATGAACAAAGAAACCGCGCGTTGCTCGCAAAGTTTATCAGCTGGCAGGTGCCAATGATTTTCTATGATGAGAGTTATTATGCTGAAGCCAAACGTCAGTCGGGGGTTAAGTTTAGATTCCTCGAATTAAAAGGAGAGACCCAATCGCTGTATCAGACGCTCAATGGTATGTACGATCAACAGACAGCGTATGCCTTGAAGTTAAAGCAGCACGAAGGCCATTTGCCGACCGCCGCGCAAATCGCCCAGATCACCGAAAATTATCTCCGCGCCACCCCCGCTTCACAGTAATGGCTTGTGGTGCGGTCGTTTTTATAAAGATTATAACCATGCGCCACGCTTTAATCTTCGAAGGTATCGCCACATTCTTCCTCTGCCTCGCGGCGTCCTTGTCGCCCTCGCCGATACCCGTTGCCGCCATTTTGTGTGCACTTGTTTATATGGGCGGAGCTATTTCAGGCGCACATTATAATCCTGCAGTCTCCGTTGCCATGTGGTTCCGCGGTCGTTCCACCACCAGCCGCACTTTGGCCTACATCGGCGTGCAAGTAGCCGCCGCATTATTGGCTGCGATTCTCGTTGGCCTATATAATGGACACAGCACGGAGCGCGCGAAGGACCTGGTTGAGGCACTCGGCGATTCGCCTTTTGATAGTGTGACGGCTGGAATTACGGCAGAATTTCTAGGCACGTTCCTCCTGGCATTCGTCGTTCTGATGGTCGCAACCTCTCGTCACACTGCCGGTAATAGTTATTTCGGCGTTGCGATTGCACTGACCATTCTCGGTGCTGGCGGCGCGTTCCATTTGGCTAACCCCTCATTTAATCCAGCGGTCAAACTCTCGGGCGCCTTGGAAGGCTTCTCTGGCGTTATGTTGACTGATGATTCATCCTGGCGGGCTTTCTCGCAGGAGTTTGCTTATTTCGCCCATAATTTTGTCGCCACACTCATCTATATTGGGAGCGCCCTCTTGGGTGGCGTTGCTGCGGGAGCACTGTTCGTGAAATTGTTCCCCGAGGACCGATAGGGCATGAAGGAGGGCTTGATGCCTTCAATTTAAGGGTCAGTGTTCGGCCATGGAAATTCTACTCAAGTCCCACAAGCACTACGGTTCACTCTTAATCGCGCTCGTTCTCGCGGTCATTGTCATTGCGCTTACCAAGGGACCCAAGCCCGTCTTTCAGCGCATCGTCGCGGTGTTGGTCGACATCAATTTAATCGTCGGCCTTTCCGCACTCTATTTCTCCCAGAAAAGCATTTCGGCCCTGCACATTATTTTTGCCCTTGGCGCAGTGGGACTATTGCACGCGGGCGCAAAGAGCGATCAATCCGCCAAGGTTGTGCGTTGTTTCTCAATCGCCCTTGTTTTGCTGATTTTAGCTTGGGCAACGAATGCGGCTTGGGGCCCGAGTGCACTGAAGGGCGTCTGGATGTTCTCCTTAAACGCTCCAGCGCCAGTAGCGGGCTGATTGTTTCGAGGGTTTGACATAATTACTACCCGCGTCTCGTTGACGCTTAACTGAAGTCAGTTCTTACTGAATTCAGATTTTAATGTTTCGCCTCGCCTTAAACATGCTCTTCGGGGATCGCGCTAAATTAGCGATGCTCCTTTGCGGTTTAGCGTTTTCGGCCTTGTTGATGGCGCAGCAGACTTCGGTCTTTTTCGGCATCATGAGTTGGACGTATACGCCGGTCGTGAATATCCGTGCACACGTTTGGGTGAGCGATCCCATGGTTGAGCAAGCGAACGACGCGAAGCCCATGCGTGATACCGAACTGGGACGCGTGCGTTCGGTCGACGGTGTGGCGTGGGCAGCTCCGTTGCACACCTCCTTCTTGCAGGCCCGCATGGTCGACGGAAATTTCAAATTGATTACGTTAGTCGGCATCGACGCCGATACTTTCGCCGGTGCGCCCGCTGAACTTTCACAAGGGCGCATCGAAGACCTGCGTCTGCCGAACACGGTCATCGTCGACGAATGGGGAGCGCAATTAATGGGCAAAACCGTGGTGGGTGCAGACGGAAAATCGCAGACGGTGGCACTTAAGCCAGGAGACGTTTTTGAGATTAATGATATCGAAGCACGCATCGTGGGAATTTGTAAGGTGCGTCGCGCGTTCACGGGCGGACCGTTTGTGTACACGACATACGATCGGGCGAAGACGTACACATTGGGCGCGCGCCGTACACTGAGTTTCATGCTCGTTGAGCCCAACCCCGGGATCACGCCATCGGAGCTCTGCGAGCGGATTGAAAGGGACACAGGATTGAAAGCGTGGACGTCCGACACGGTGATTTGGAATTGGTCTGACCGCAGTTTGGCGCGAAACACGTTTTGGTGGTTCTGGAAAAATACCGGCATTCCATTTTCCTTTGGTACGGCCGTGGCACTCGGCCTCTTCGTCGGCATCGCCGTTTCGGGTCAGACTTTCTATTCTTTCGTACTCGAAAACCTAAAATACTTCGCGGCCATTAAAGCCATGGGCGCAAGCATGCGCGTCCTGGCGGGGATGCTCATCATTCAGGCTATGACGGCAGGTTTGATTGGCTTTGGTTTAGGCGCGGGAATGGCTCAGGCCATCGGGCGAATCATGATTAAGAAGGGCATGCCACCTTTTGTAATGTTCCCGCAAATTCTCTTAGCGACCTTGATGCTCACGATGGGCATCAGCATTGTTTCCGCCATCATCGGCATCATTAAAGTGTCGCGCGTTGACGCCGCGACCGTCTTCCGCGGATGAGCGCTGCACACGAGATCGCGGTCACCACCCACGGGGTGGATATTTCTTTTGGCACCGGAGAAACCAAGGTGATTGCGTTGCAACAAACTGAATTCAGCGCCCGACGCGGCGAACTCATTATGTTGGTCGGCCCCTCGGGCTGTGGGAAAACCACTTTGCTTTCGGTAATCGCGGGCACGCTCACCCCGGATGTCGGCACCGTTGAAGTCTTTGGTCAGCGCCTGGACAAGATGAACCAAGAGCAACTCACGGCGTTTCGCCGCAAACACCTCGGGTTTGTTTTCCAATCCTTTAATTTAATTCCCACGCTCTCGGTGGTCGAAAATGTGATGGTGCCATTATTGATTCAAGGCGTGGGGCACAACGAGGCCCGCCGCCGCTCAATTATCATTTTAGAAAAAGTGGG
>CAIVVQ010000076.1 GCA_903909465.1 uncultured Opitutia bacterium
AAAGGCTTCGGGCTCATACAACAATGAGTGGATGGTTTGAGGTTGGGGTAAGTTTGAGAACGCCTCATCCTGACGGAGGGAGGCAAGTCCAACGTCAATACGACGGGAGGCCCGGCCAGTCGGGGCGACTAGTCGAATTTGGTCTGGCGATAACTTGCCAACAGTGACTGCGTATTTGAGCAGAGATTTCAGCGTATGCGTTTTACCAGTGCCCGGCCCACCGGTTAGAATAATAAACTTATAGTCGGCGATACGATACAACGCACTACGTATTTCGTCGTTCAATCCATCCTTGGCGGCGATGTCATTGGCGGGCGCTGCATCCCAACGAGCATCGTCTGCGCGTTTAGTGGCACGACCTTTAACTTTTTTAGCCAGATTATCCTCCATTTCATCCATATGGCGGAGATAGAGAAGTGCACTACTACCAGTGGTGCGGAGAACGAGCGGCGTCTCGGGGTCTTCAGGTCGACCGACAATTTCATCAAAGGCTGGTACTAACTTCACGGGGTGACAGGACTGACCATCTAAGACCGCCTGATAGGCAGTTTCTGCCCAGTGCGCCGAGGGGTGATCAGCCGGAAGACCCAAGGCGGCAACCAAGGCCGCTGCTAATTCCTTAGCATCCACTACTTCCTGCTTAATTGACGTGGGGTTCATCGTGAGGTGCGAGCGGGTTGAAGGATAGAACGGATGTTCTTAATGAACTGTGCCGATGGGCGATGGAAGAAGGCCCCATTGGTACCGTCTGGGTGTGTGCCGAAGCCACGAAGGTAGATGTAATACACTCCGCCGAAGTCCCGCTCATAATTCCACTGATCACCGAGGCATCGGCTCAGGTGCGCATCGAGTGCAACGGTGTACAATGAGAACTGAAGGTGGTAACGCTCTTTCGCAATACTCTTGGCAATATTTTCGGGCAGATAGTGTCCGGAAGTTTCGCCGATGAAATTAGATTTCCAGTCGATAATGTAATATCGTCCATCGTGGGCGAAAACGAAATCGACTGAACCCGTCACTAAGCCATCTAGAGGATTACTACGATCCCATGATAGACCCAGTTCAGCTAATGCGGGCTTACCCGCTTGATTAAATTCTTCAGCGAAAGCGGCATCAAGTTTAGGGAATGTTTGGTTATCAATGGCAGCGGCAAAAGAAAAACGGACTTCGGCTAATTGGGTATTTAAATCTAGATCGCAAAGAGCGAATGGCTCGCCCGAATGACTACGTAATTGCTGCTGCATCCAGATAAGTGCAGAGTCGGTGAGTTGGTTAACTGTTTTATCGAACTCTGGATCGGAGTCGGCAACTAAGCCAGAACCGCCGAGCAACCGACCGACTAATTGATGTAAGTAGGCGCGATCTCTAATCGCCTGCTTGAAGTCTACCAACTCCATTAACTTGTGTAAAAGATTTCCGAGTAGATTACCTTTGAGATTATCAGGAATTAACAGACTAACCGCCTCAGCTGAGTCTTCAGGGTCTTCAAAGCCAGAAGTTGATGACGAAATGTCGTGCTTACCTTTAGATAGGCCTGAATAACTCGTCACACCAAAAGCCAAGGGAAGACGATGAGGGATCTGAGCTAAATCTGGGACAAATAATGGCGACGCAAGCGGCTGGGCTAAATCATCTTCGGCACGAAGCGGAACGAGTGTTTGTACGTGAGTTTTTATTTCCGATGGCAGTGTCTCAAACTTTAATGATGGATGTAAACTGACATCCTGCAGAACTTCTGAGAATCCACTTGGATCGCCTAGTTTGCCACTGCGACTGGGAATTGGATTCGCTAAACCCATCCAAACAAAGCGATGGCGAGCACGAGTCAGAGCTACATAAAGCAACCGTGCATCTTCTTCACGCTGCTGATCCTCTAACTGAGCCTTGATTGCTTCATCGCCCGAGTAAATTTTGGCATTTCCATTACCGAGGCGAAGAATAGTTCCCTGCCGAATTGATGATTTCCTATAACTAAATGCTTTAGCCAGAATAACGGCATTATACTCCAAGCCCTTAGACTTATGAATAGTACGAACGAGGATTCGCGAATTTGCCAAATCGGGGCGAAGTGACTCTTCTTCGGATGCGTCTGATTCCTCCACTTCACCATCACTCTCGGAGCGCACCCGTGCCGTGAGATGCTCGAAGAGCTGCTCAGGCGTCCAATGCAATGTCCGATTGCGAGCAATGAGTAATTCTCCGACATGCGATAAATCCATCAACGCACGGTGGCGGAATTGACTACGCCCGAGTCCTTCCGCAACCGAAACCAATCCTTCGCCAAGCGATTTTCGTGTTAAAGTTTCCCACGCGAGTGCAAAGCCGTGCTTACGCCAAAGTGTGAGGCACTGATTCAACCAGCGAGCGAGCATGTTGTCAGTTGCATCATTCAACTGCGCTGTCTCTCCAAACAAACACGGTCGGGATAAAAGTAAGGCCTTGCGATTACCGGCATGCGATGGACGGAGCACGGCACGCAACAGGAGCTGGACTTGGAATGCAGTGGTAGTCTCAAAGACCGATTGGCGAGATTCGAGCGAAGCACCCTGCCCCGCTGCGATTAACGCACGGTAAATCTTAGCCGCATCCGCGTTGCCGCGTACTAAAATGCCTACCTCGGCCGGCTCTTTCCCGTCATTGGGTAAACCAATTGATCCATCTCGACGAATATTGGCTTCATCCATTTGCCGTAGTAGACGCATCGCCTCACGGGCAACCGCGGCTGGCTTATACGAGTAAACAATCTCAAAGGGCGTCTTACCAAGTTCAGCAATCCTACCGGCACCGCAGCCAGCGATATCATAGGTAATTTCTTTAGTACCAAAAAAACCGTCACGATTAAACAGCGCGTTGAATGCTGCAATCATTCCAGGTGACGAACGAAAATTATCGGGTAACGTCTGAACGGTATCTGCTTCTTTGATAGCGTCGCAGTAGGTCCGTACATCCGCCCCGCGGAATCCGTAAATAGACTGCTTAGGGTCACCGACCATCAACAAGAGGTGCTTACCAGTGGCTGCAGCTGGACCAAATAAACGGTTAAATATATACCATTGGTTAGGGTCAGTGTCCTGCGATTCATCAATCAAGCACGCACGATAATCTTTTTGTAAAAACTCTTTGAGCTTCGGGCCCTTATGAGGATCCTGTAAAGCATACATCAGCCGACTAATGAGGTAGTCGAAGGTTACAAATGGTGCGGTTTCTAATCTTAGGCTAACATATTTACGTAAGCCCTCCAGCACCGGGTCAATATCAGCGCTGGGGCACATAACCAAAGCCTTGGCTGCTGCCTCTACCGCACTTAATTTAAGCGCTAAATCAGGCTGCGTGCGATACCAGTCAGCGGCTATTTCAGTCATGAACTGCGTTCCGTCCTGTGGCTCACCTATCGACGGCGGGAAGCCACAATTAACAGCATGATCACTGTATGCCCGCCAACAAAAGCCGTGAATGGTAGTAACCTGCATAGAGCCAATTTCATCAAGGGCTCGTTGCACACGACGTCCATTGCCTGGCTTAGCCATAATGGCGGCTAGATCTCCGGTAAGCTTATCACGAAGTGCATCTTCTAGAATAGTTCGTAATCGCTGACGCATCTCGAGCGCAGCTGCTTCCGTAAAAGTGACCAGAAGGATTTCACGAATAGATAATGGGTCATGCTCACGCGTCAACAAGCGCAGCACCAGACGAACAAGGTTATAAGTCTTGCCCGATCCCGCACCTGCTTCAATCACGCGGAACCCTGGATTAAGATTGAAGTCCAATAACTTGAAACGTTCACGGCTCACGATGGGTCCTCCTTTTTCTTTTTAGTCTTACTTGAAGCCTTGGGCTGAACGTCGCTCGTTTCATCTGAACTATACGATGCCTTAGATTTATTACGCTTTTTAACCTCGGAAGATGTTGAGCGAGCGATGGGGCCTGAAATAAGTTGGGTGATATTTTCGACCATAACTGAGAAATCATACTCCTCCGGAATTAGAATACGGGCACGCGGATCATCTGCATCTGCACGCCCGTACTCGGATGAACGTAGTTCGTCGTCTGAAATTTCAATGCGTTTTTTCTCACCCTTGCTTCCATCATCCTTGAAATTCTGATCCATGCCCCTATAAAAAGTCACTGGCATTAGTGGAGCGGTTTCGTTAATGACTGCATCCATTAGTTCAACTGCCCTCACGTGAAATCGACCAAATGCTTCAGGTGATAACTGAAGGTATATTACTTTGTCGTCGGGCTCCAAACTTGTTTTATTTTTTTCTAGAGCAGCATTAATATCTTTTATACTAGGTGGCTCAATGCCGGTAACATAGAGTTGATGTACGGGGCGGCCTAAATGCTTCGCAATCGCAGGCAGACACATCAACCAGCGGTAAGGGTGCTTATTCTCACTGAAATAGCCTAAGCAGGCAACGCCAACTGAATCTCCGTGGGCAAAAAGCCGAAACTGATCGGTCTTAAACGGAAACAACTCGCATGACTTAAGTTCATCCACTGTGAGTCGCTTGACTTCAGACTCGGGCGTGAGGCAACGGCAAAGCGTATTGAGCATAGTAGCTTCACCAACAATTTCGGTTTCAACTATGGTATTGAATAACAGTTCACCCTCTGGCGTGGTGGGGAAAAACCCTGTCTTTTCAGCGATCTCCCACTTAGGCTTACCGACGGTCTTCACGTGCCGCTCCACCCATTTTTCAGCCTGCTGACGGGCCGCGGAGTCAGGCTGCAACGGTTCGTCCGTCGCAATCACTTTTTTATCCCAGGGAATGAAGATACCGAGCTGACGTAAGGCATGTCGTGGAGGCGATTCCCAGAATCTCAACCACTCAGCGAAATTAAAATCTTTAGCTGACTTTGGTAATTCGGGAACGAGTACGTCAAGGCTTGTTGGATTACAAACAGCTTGCGCAACTAAAACGGCTGAGCGATCTCGTACAACCGGATCGGGTTCACCGCCGTTTGGTAGCGGACGATGGTGAGATAGCAGGCCGTGAGTCCTAACACTGAATTTGTCTTTATTTATAATGGAATCTTGTACGGCTGCTCGCAGAATTTCGACAGGTAGAGCTGCACTACCAGGCTTTCCTTCTGAGCCAACGTAACCATCAAATGTCACAATTAAGCGGCGTTGCGCTGCCAGAACGGCCAGTAAAAATGCATGCATTGAGGTCTCTTCTCGGGCACTGAGTCGCAATCGAGTTAAGGTGTCATTACCGTCAGTGCTGATTACAACTTCTGGCCCAGCCTTCGGGGCACGCTTCGGGAAGGCGCCGTCGTTCATCCCCATTAGTATCACTACCTTGGCGGGGTGAATGGAACTGGCACGCAGTGGAGCCAAGGTAATCTTGCCAGTCATAAACTGGCCAACACCGGCTTCAAAGTCGCAATACTCTTCGGTAAGCTTGGAGAAAAGTTTAAGGGTTAGTGGCGTATCACCGAACTGACTCTCGCGATGTTTCATGCGCGATAACGCACCACTCAGTTCTGCAAACTCTTCGATATGCTGACGAGAATACGGGCGAAGGGCCTGACTTATTTCCGTGAATCCATGCAGCCATTCTGCGATCGTATGTTCATCCAGGGCAAACTGTGCCCACTTTTTAATCGCTCTCAGCACCCTCAACGATTCCGCCGCCAGGCCTAGCGCCTGCTGCCCATCTACGCCAATCAGTGGTAAAGACTCTTTAATTAGCCGAGGAGTTCCGCCGAAAGCTGTGCCCAACGAAAGTCGCTTTAAAAATTCTTCGAAGGTGCCGACGTCTGTGACTTCACCCTCCATAGTGATCAGCCCATCCGAATCTGGTACTATTCCGGATTCAAGCACGCGCGTTCGATGCTCGGCGTTAATACCCCATTGGAAAGGTGCCTCACTAAACCACTCTTCGACGATTTCTAATTCGGAATCAGTCCAACCCGTGTGGTCGCGAACCACATCTAATCCAATGATCCCAAGCACATCCAGCGAGGTCACTCGGCCAACGGGAAGCTCGAGCAAAGACTTCACGAGATTACCCACGGGCGACTTACGCAAACCCTGCATACCGGCGGTCGTGAATTCAAAGGAGGGCGTGCGAGCACCCAAAACACCCGCAAGCAAGGGTGCATGCACCTCGGGCTCGGGTGAGAGAATTAAAATGTCTCCCTGACGTAGACCTGCTAGTGAAGAATCAGCAAAGGCAGCCAAAATTTGATCGCGTACAATTTCAGCTTCGCGCCAAGCCCCGTGACAACGGTGAATCGAAATAGATTCGTCGGCAGCTTCGAGTTTGGGTATCTTCGACTGGAAATCATCAATGCCATTCTGAATATAACCGAGCAAAGACGCGTGAGGATCGGCTCGAAGTTTTGACGGAATAAATACTTCCTGATCGGCATTAATAAAATCAATTACCTTAGATTGCTGTAAGTTATAATGTTTTCCGCATGAACGTAAAAGAGGGTAAGCCGTACTGCGCTCCGGAGCCTGCTGGGCTGAAGCAGTTAAATCATCGCGTTCGTAGTCCTTGAGGTCATCCAGAAATCCTTGGGACGGCTGCAGAAGGAATAAATGAACGTCTAAAACATCACGTAGTGCCTCGATAATCTGAAGGTGCGAGCGAGGCACGTCACCCAATGAAAACAAGCAAATGCGGCCAGGAACCTGTTCAGCAATTTTCTGTCGATTAGCTGAGACTTTAAATGCAGATAGAACGTCCGCTTCGTGAAGCGGGGAATGGGGAGCGGCGCCGCGCGATTCAGTAAAATCAGCTCTTAAATCATTAATCGTTTTCGACCAAAGCTCTGACCACCGGTCTGTCGCACCCTGCTCTGCCCTTGCAATCCAGTCCGCATCGTTGCGGAGCAACTCTCGATAGTGCAGGGTCAACCGAACACAGAGATCCCAACACACAGTTCCACCATCAATCTCGGGGTCACCCACATAGTCCTTCCACTCGCCGGGCTCTGACTCGAGCAACGCATACAGTTTAGCGGTTAAGCCCTGCAATGGATCAGCGGGACGGTCTTTGCGGCTATCGCCTCTAAGAATGGAACAAAGCCAAGGCGTCATGCGCCAGGTGCTGAGAAGGTCGGCATTCATCTGCACACCGAGGCCGCCTTCGCGAATCAAAGCATGGGTGAGCCAATTACTCGGCCCCTTACCGTCGATAATTATGATGTCCTTGTGGAAAGGCCTTCCATTCGGATGAGCCAGCACCTCGGCTAATCGATTAGACAGTGCCACCAGGTCGAGGCTTTGATAAAGGTGGAGGCCTGGCATTGGGGAGCGGCATTAAAATTGAGCCTCTATTTTGACGCAAATTATTTGTTGTATAATTACCCTGTCCGATTTCATCCAGGAACCTTAAGGAACTTGCCAAGGGGCGGGGGGTCTTATTGCCTACCTCTACCCCTCCCTATGAAGAAGCTTCTTTGCCTATTGGCACTTGGCCTCGTTGCCGCATTGCGTGCCGCAAATTTAGAATGCTCGGCATTGTTTGCCGATCACATGGTACTGCAGCGCGAGAAGCCGGTGGCCGTCTGGGGTTGGGCCGATGCCGGCGAAAGCATCACGGTGGAATTCAATGGACAGAAGAAAAAGACTAAAGCGAATGCGGATGGTAAATGGATACTGAAGCTCGATGCGATGTCGGCCAATGCGACTTCGCAAAGGTTTTTGGTAACGGGAAGTAATCCATCGAACGATAAAACCAAACCTCGTCTCTTAGAATTCCAAGACGTGTTGGTTGGCGAAGTCTGGCTGGGCTCGGGTCAATCGAACATGGAACGTCACGTTTACCAGTGCCTCAATTTCGATGCTGAGAAAGCGGCGGGCAACTACCCGCTTATTCGCCACTTTGGTGAAGGGTCAAAGAGCAGCGATGCCCCGCAAGATAAGGCCACCGGTAAATGGAATGTCTGCACTCCCGAAACTGTGGGCGATTTCTCGGCGGCGTTGTATTTCATGGGTCGCGAAATACAGCAGAACCTGAATGTGCCCATCGGCCTCATCGCGAGCTCCGTCGGCGGCACGAGTATTACATTTTGGATTTCGGAAGAAGCACAGTCCGCCGACCCCGATGTGAAAGCGAATTACGATAACAGCAAAAAGAATTACGATGCTTGGCTTGCGAAATACGATCCGGTTAAATCGAAAGAAATCTACAATGCCAAGGTAGCCGCCTGGCAAATTGAGGCCGACAAAGCGAAGGTTGAAGGAAAGCCCGAGCCTGCAAAACCAAGGGATACTGACCTATCCAAGAAACGCGGTGGACCGCCCGATGGTTTGTTTAATGGTAAAATCGCACCGCTGGTACCGTACACACTGCGCGGCATTATATGGTATCAAGGTGAAGCCGATTCCTATGACGCAAAGGCACAACTCTACACTAAACAATTAACCGCACTCATTAACGATTGGCGTAAACTCTGGGGTG
>CAIVVQ010000077.1 GCA_903909465.1 uncultured Opitutia bacterium
GCGTTTCAGAAAAAACGGACGAGATCTTAATTATTCAGGATCGCCTAGAAATTAACCGCGCCGGCTCTTCGCGCTTCCACGAAGCAGCATTAACTGCATTCCGACTGGGCGGCGGAAGGCTGCGATTGTTGGATGAAAGCGGAGCTGAGCTTGCACGTTTCAGCGAGAGCTTAGAGTCGCCCGTGAATGGACGGAAATACCGCCACGCTACGCCCGCACTCTTTTCCTTTAATTCGCCAATCGGCGCCTGCCCGGATTGTCGCGGCTTCGGTCGCATCATCGGTCTGGATTGGAAAAAAATTATTCCTGATCCGAAACTCACTTTAGCCGAAGGCGCAGTCGCCCCGTTTCAAGGCACGGTCTACGGCGAAAGCCAAAAAGACCTCGCCCGTATCTGTCGTAAGAAAAATATTCCGATGGACCAGCCCTGGAATAAGCTCAGCACGGCTCACCGGAAATTCTTAGAAGACGGCGACCCCACCTACGTGTCGGGTGAGTGGGAATCCAAATGGTACGGCATCCGCGGTTTCTTCAAGTGGCTCGAGTCGAGCACTTATAAAATGCACGTCCGCGTCTTCCTCTCACGCTGGCGCGCTTACGAGGAATGCCCTAAGTGTTCGGGTCGTCGCTTCTGCGAAGAGTCACTCTATTGGAAATGGGAAAATAAAACCCTTCCCGATCTTTATGCGATTCCGGTAGGTGAACTTCGTAAGCAACTCGCACCGCACGCACCCAAAGATTCACGCCACCCCGCTAACCATGCAATTGAAGCGATTCTGGCACGGCTCGGCTACCTCGAAGCCGTGGGGCTGGGGTACCTCGCACTGGATCGACTATCGCGCACCCTCTCAGGCGGCGAAGTTCAACGCGTTAATTTAACATCATGCCTGGGTGCTTGCTTGGCCGATACAGTCTTCGTGCTCGATGAGCCAAGTGTTGGCATGCACGCGCGCGATCTCAGTCGGATGGTCGGCATCCTACGCGGCCTCGTGGAACAAGGTAACACCGTGGTCGTTGTGGAGCACGACGAGTCCGTCATGCGCGCCGCCGATTGGCTCATTGAAATCGGGCCTCAACCGGGAGCCGACGGCGGACACTTAGTCTACGCCGGAAAACCTACGGGGATTCTAAAAGTTAAAGGTTCGGCCACCGGCGAGTGGCTCTCCGGCAAACGCAGCCCAGTCATCGGCAAATTGCGCACGGTCGATAAAGCCACCCCGCGACTGCGTGTAGAAAATGCCACGGCGAATAATTTAAAAAGCTTTTCCTGCACACTGCCGCTCGGACGACTCGTCGGACTGTGCGGTGTTTCGGGCTCTGGCAAATCAACCTTACTGCACCAAGTCATTGGCCGACGCGACCCCGAGTCTGGCGAAGAAGCGAATAAATTAATTGGTAAACTTATTTTCGACACCGACGCGTCTGAGATTGCGCTAATTGATCAATCGCCCGCTTCACGCACACCACGCTCCAATCCTGCGGTCTATGTCGGCGCCTGGGATGCGATTCGTAACCTTCTCGGAAACTCTATCGAAGCCAAAGCAGCAGGACTAACGCCTTCGCACTTTTCTTTCAACGCCGGCGAAGGACGGTGCGAGCGCTGCGGTGGTGCAGGCTGGGAAAACGTCGAGATGCAATTCGTCTCCGATGTCGCCCTACCCTGTCCGTCGTGCAACGGAAAACGTTTTCGCGATGAAGTGCTCGCGTTTCAGTTCGATGGTAAATGCGTGGCCGACCTCCTCGCAATGTCCGTCAGCGAAGTGCGCAAATTCTTAGGCGGTCGCACGCCTGCCAGCAATCAACTCGCTGTGCTTGAAGAAGTCGGCCTCGGCTACCTTTCACTTGGTCAACCGCTGACCACGCTTTCGGGCGGAGAAGCCCAACGCCTCAAACTCGTTCGCTACCTTTCACGACTCGATCCACGCAAACCCGGTGCACTCTTATTGTTAGACGAACCCACGACGGGCCTGCACCGCGAAGATGTTTCACGTCTGATTAAACTCCTCCAACGTCTGGCCGACGCGGGACACTCACTCATCGTCGTCGAACACCACCTCGATGTGCTCAAGGCTTGCGATTGGCTTTTAGAAATGGGCCCCGAAGCGGGACCGCAAGGCGGCCAACTCGTTACCGAAGGCACACCTGAGACCGTCAGCCGAAGCAAAACAGTCACCGGCAAATTCCTCGCCGCGGGCGACCAGGCCTTTGCTGACCCAAGCAATTACGAAGCCAAACCTCGTCCCACTTCGATTCTGTTGCGCGGTGCACGTGAACATAATTTAAAAAATGTCTCACTGGAAATCAATCACGGCTCACTCACCGTGATGACGGGTGTTTCCGGCTCAGGAAAATCTTCTCTAGCGTTCGATATTCTTTTTGCCGAAGGCCAACGCCGCTTCCTCGAATGCGTTTCCGCCTACGCTCGACAATTCGTCGAACAGTTGCCGAAACCCGATATTGATTCACTCACAGGACTGCCGCCAACGGTTGCCATCGAGCAACGCGTCACTCGCGGTTCCACTAAATCCACCGTCGCCACTGTCACCGAGGTCGCCCAATACCTGCGCGTCCTCTTCGCCCGCGCTGGCATCTTACACAGCCCCATCACCGGCGAGCCACTTCAGGAAATGACCGAAGACACGGTGGTGCGAATGGTCCTTAAAAATATAAAAGCCGCGAAACGTGGAAAATTACTTTTAGCCGCACCGCTCGTGCGTGCCCGTAAAGGCCACCACCGCCCCCTCGCCGAATGGGCTGAAAACAAAGGGCTTCGCCTCCTGCGCTGCAATGGCAAGCTCACCGCCGTCGAAGGATTCGAAGGGCTCGATCGCTACCGCGAACACGATGTTGACGCCATCTTTGCCATCCTGCGTGCCGACGGAACCATCCTGCGTCCTGATGAGACTGAAGAAAGTGGCGACAAGGCGATACGCGAAATCGTCCGACAATCTTTACACGCTGGTAAAGGTGCCTGCCTGCTGCTCGATGAACGCGGCGAGCAAGTGGCTTTCCTTTCCACTTCTCGCAGTGATCCCGCTACCGGCGAATCCTATCCCGAGGTCGACCCCAAACACCTTTCCTGGAATTCTCCACGCGGCTGGTGTCCGGATTGCCGCGGACATGGACACGAGGTCACGAGTTTTTCGGCCGACGAGGAAGAGACACTCAACGAAAATGCCATGGCCGATAAAGTGGGCGAAAAGATTTGCCCCACCTGCCACGGCGAACGCCTCGGCCCCATCGGCCGCTCCGTCAAACTTCATACGTCCAACGGAAAATCCATTTCACTCCCCGGCCTCTTAAAGCTACAATCCAAAGAGGCATTGGATTATTTAAATGCGCTGAAGCTCGACGCCCGCGAAAAAGCGATCACCGAAGCCCTGCTGCCTGAAATCTCTGCCCGTTTAAAATTCCTCGATTCCGTTGGACTCGGCTACTTGGCCTTGGATCGCGGTGCCGATACGCTCTCGGGCGGCGAAGCTCAACGCATCCGACTCGCCGCACAACTTGGCTCCACGCTCTCGGGCGCACTCTACGTCCTCGACGAACCTAGCATCGGACTCCACCCGCGCGACAATGACCGACTCATTGAATCGCTTCGCGAACTCCGCAATCGCGGCAATACCGTTCTCGTTGTCGAACACGACGAAGACACCATGCGCGCAGCCGATCAAATCATCGACGTGGGTCCAGGTGCCGGCGTACACGGCGGCACTGTCATCGCCCAAGGCACAGCCAAAGAATTAGAGAAAAATTCTGCGTCCATCACCGGCCAATCGCTCAAAACTTCCATCGCACACCCGTTGCGCGGAAAGCGACGTGCCATCAGTGGCAAGGAAGGGCCCAAGGATTGGATAAAATTAAAACACGCCGCGCTGCGCAACCTTCGCGGCTTCGATGTCGCATTCCCCGTCGCTCGACTCTCCGTCGTCTGCGGTGTCTCGGGTGCTGGAAAGAGTACGCTGATGACCGACCTACTCGCGCCCGCCGCACAATTCGCCATCAGCAAAAAGAAAGGCGGACTCAGCGGCAAAGAAGGAATGGCTGTTATCGCTAATCAGGGGAAAGCGGCCTTCGCTTCCTTGAGTGGACTGGAATCCTTCCGTCAACTTGTCATCGTTGACCAAGAGCCCATCGGCAAAACGCCACGCTCAACGCCAGCCACGTACATCGGCGCCTGGGATTTAATCCGACAGCGCCTCGCCGCGCTGCCCGAATCTTCGATTCGCGGACACGACGCCGGATTTTTCTCCTTCAATACTTCAGGCGGACGATGCGAAGCGTGCTCTGGAGCCGGACGAATCAAACTCGAGATGAGTTTCTTGCCCGACACTTATGTGCCATGCGAAGAATGCGGCAGCACACGCTACGGTCCCGCCGCTCGAGCGATTCGCTGGAACGGAAAATCCGCCGCCGACCTTCTTGCGATGACCTTTGAAGAAGGCGCTGAATTTTTCTCGTTCGATGCTAAACTAAAAGACCTCTGCGAACTGATGACTAAAACGGGCCTGGGTTATTTAACTTTAGGACAAAGCAGCCCCACCCTTTCGGGCGGTGAAGCGCAACGCCTCAAACTCGTCAGTGAACTCGCTAAAGGACTGCCCACTTTCCGCGAACGCAGTCGCGGCATGATTAAGCCCAACCTCTACTTATTAGAAGAGCCCACCATCGGGCTGCACCAATCCGACTGCAAACGGCTCATTGAATTATTACACGCTCTCGTCGACCAAGGTCACACAGTCATCGTGATTGAACACCACCCCGACGTACTCGCTGAGGCCGATTGGCTCGTGGAAATCGGCCCCGAGGGCGGTCAAGCTGGCGGCCAACTCATTCATGCCGGCGACCCTGAATCGCTCGCTGAAAAATCTAAGTCTCCCACCGCACCCGCCTTGGCCCTGGCCTTACAGCGGGGAAAGAAGAAGTCTGTCGCGACGGCTAAATAATATAAAACTCGGCGTTGAATCCGCACTAAGTGCTGGATAGTTTAGTTCGGACGTGACTCTCTACCAGAGAAGTTAAGTTTATCCCTCGCATGCAATCCGGCCGCCCCATCCTCCTTGGCGTGAATATCGATCACGCGGCGACCTTGCGCCAAGCTCGCTACCGCGGGACGCACCTCTCGATTCACGCCGAGCCAAGTCCGCTCGCCTTTGCCCGCGAAGCGATGGCCGCTGGCGCCGACGGCATCACGATTCACTTGCGCGAAGACCGCCGCCACATTCAACCCGAAGATGTTTTTGCCATCGCGGCTCTTCCTGGTGTGCGACTCAATTTAGAAATGGCGTGTACGCCGGCGATGGTCGACTTCGCCAAGAAATTAAAGCCTGCCGCCGTTTGCCTCGTTCCTGAATCACGCGAGGAAGTGACAACTGAAGGCGGACTCGATGTCGCCGGACAACTCGCACGCGTTACCGAAACGGTTCAAGCGCTCAGCGCCCTCGGTTCCGAGGTTTCACTTTTCATTGGTGCCGACGCTCATCAACTCGAGGCCGCTAAAAAAACTAAGGCTCCAGTCGTGGAAATCCACACGGGCGCTTTTGCCAACGCCTGGCAATTACCGAAAGCCGCCGAAGAACTCGAACGCCTGCGACAAGGCTGCGAGCACGCTCATCAACTCGGCTTCATCGTTAACGCCGGCCATGGAATTAATTACGATAACATTAAGTCTATTCTCACCCTGCCTCACTTAAACGAGCTCAACATCGGACACACCATTGTCTCGCGCGCCCTCATGGTGGGAGCCCGACAAGCGGTGGCCGAAATGAAAGCACTCATTAAACAACGCTGATGAACCTCGAAGGCGGCAATGTTGTGGGCGTAGGCGTGGATCTCACCGAGATTGCACGGATTCGCTCCGCACATACGAAACACGGTCAAAATTTTCTAGATAAAGTTTTCACCGCCGCCGAACAGGCGCACTGCTTAGCCAAGGCCGATCCCTATCCATCGCTCGCCGCACGTTTCGCCGCGAAAGAAGCCGTCAGCAAAGCTTTTGGCACCGGCATCTGCGAAAAGTTTCTGCTTACCAGCATCAGCATCCTCGGCGGCAGCGAAGGTGAGCCGATCGTCGAGCTGGATGATAAAGCAAAAAAACTCCTCGCTGAGCATGGAGCTAAAAAAATTCTGCTCTCGCTCACCCACACCGATCAATTGGCCCAAGCCTTCGCCGTGCTGGTGAGCTAAATGAAGCTCAACTTACGCCTGCCTGTTTTATCCTGCGTGGAGGCCGCCGTAGCCGAGCATGCCTTCATCGGCAAAAATCAAACACTCGGCTGGAGCCTCATGCAGCGTGCCGCTCGCGCCATCGCTCGCGAAGCGATCAACTTCCTCGGACGCAAACCATCGTCCATTCTCGTACTCGTAGGCTCAGGAAAAAATGGGGCCGACGCTTTACTCGCTGCACAATTAGCCGCCGCACGCCCCACCCGAATCACCGTCGTATTCACTGACAAAGTTCCAAGCGCCGGATTGCCACTTAAAGCATGGCTCAAAGTTAAGAAAAACGTTCGCGTTGTAGCGGCTGAAAAACTCTCGCAACTTTACCCCAAGAAATTCTGCCTCATTTTTGACGGCATCCTCGGACAAGGGTTTCACCCTCCACTCGAGGCACGACTCGCAAAAATTATTCGAAGCACTGAGAAACTAAATGGGCAGCGTATCGCGGTCGATTTACCCAGCGGACTCGGCGATGGTTGCACTGGACCTGCCTTTCGCGCCGACCTCACCGTTTCTATTGGCTGCCTTAAACGTCCGCTCCTCGCCCCTGCCGCGCAGAAATTCGTTGGGCGCATCCGCGTGGCCGACATCGAACTCCCCTTAGCCGAAACCGCCGAGGCCTGCAGCACACACCTTGCACTGTCACCTTTAAATACCCCACGCAGAGCGCAGACGGAAAAACGTCAGCAAGGCCGCGTGCTCATTATCGGCGGTTCCGCATCCATGCCAGGCGCAGTCATCATGAATACCGCCGCTGCCCTGCAATCGGGCGCTGGCTTAACCACGACCGCTTTACCGCAATCCGTCCAAGCTAAAGCGAGCGTCACTTACCCCGAAGCCATGTGGCACGGACTTCTGACTGATAAAAAAGGTGCCATTGATTTTAAAAACCTCCGCACACTCCATTCGCTTTGTAAGAATAAAGATGCCCTGCTCATCGGATCAGGCATGGGCAAGCATTCTACTAAACTTATCCAGTCTGTCGTGGCGAAGTTTACCGAGTCATTGGTATTAGACGCCGATGCGCTTCGCCCTGAAATCATTAAGTCCGCACCACGCGCACAAGTAAAGGTGCTCCTACCACACGCAGGTGAATTTAAACGCCTGAGTGGTAAAAAACTTTCGGTTGCGGCCGGTGAAGCGTACGCCCGTAAAACAAAATCCATCGTTGTTTTAAAAAGTGCCATGACCTGTATCACCGACGGCACGCACAGCTGGCACGTTCCTTTTGGCGGACCCATCTTAGCGCGCGGCGGCTCGGGCGATTTACTCGCGGGCATTGTGACCTCCGTTCTGGCTCGTCGACAAACACTCGGCCTCAGCGCCCTCGAAGCAGTGGAACTCGCCGTGGTCTGGCACGCACAAGCCGCCGATTCTTTAAAAGAAAAGCTGGGCGAGGAAGCGGTGCGAACCACCCAGCTCTTATCTGGGCTATCGCTGGCGTTGCGCCGACGGTAAAGCTTTGTCGCAGTGCAGCGTGTTTTCGATTCCACCCGACACGCTTTCACAAAAGGTTTTACTTAACGGACTCCAAGGCATCGGCCCCGTTACGGTACGCCGATTGCGTGAAGCCTTTAATCAAGACCTCGCTGCGGCCTTGCGGGCAAACCCAGGCCAGCTTCGCCAAGTAAAAGGCCTCAACGAGGCGATGATCCAATCGCTCACGCAAAGGAATTTCGATTGGGCCACCGAAAAATTATCCGCCGAGCAAAAAGGTTTTAAAATTATTTCGAATGAAGCGACCGAATGGCCGAGCGCCCTCGAGCACCTCTGGGATCCGCCCTTAGTCTTATACACCGAAGGCAGCTCCCCGCCCACCGCTCGCTCCGTCGCCATTATCGGCTCCAGGCATTGCACGCCATACGGCACGCAACTCGCCCACCACTTCGCGCGCGACCTCGCTAAACTAGGCTGGTGCATCATCAGCGGACTTGCCCGCGGCATTGATTGCGCCGCGCACGAAGGTGCACTGGCGAGCAATGGGCACACGGTGGCGGTGCTCGGACACGGTATCGACCAAACTTATCCACCCGAAGCGGTAAAACTTCGGCGACGTATCACGGAGCGAGGCAGTATTATTTCTGAGTTTCCTTTGGGCCGTCCCGCCGATCGACAATCCTTCCCGCAGCGCAATCGCATTGTCGCTGGACTCGCCCAGGCGGTCATCGTGATGGAAACCGATAACGATGGTGGCAGCATGATCACCGCGCGCTTCGCTTCCGATTTAGGAAAAACCCTTTGCGTCGTACCGGGTCGCGTCGACAGCACACACAGTCGCGGCTGCCA
>CAIVVQ010000078.1 GCA_903909465.1 uncultured Opitutia bacterium
GGACTTAACGCGGCCTTCAACGATGGAGCCTTCTTGGCAATTGGCTTCGATGCTTTCCCATTTGCGAATTTGGAGGGCGCGATCGTAAGAAACGGTAGGCGTACCGTCTTTGTTCTCGAGGCGCTCGAGGTAGACTTCGAGTTCCATGCCGACTTGGATTTCGGCCATGTCGGGGAATTCGGTTTGAGGGATAAAGCCCTCTGACTTTCCGCTGATATCGACGACGACATCTTTGTCGCCGCGGATTTCCGTGACGGTCGCTTTGATAACGGAGTGTGATTTGAGCGCACCGAAATTAGAATCGGCGAGCAGTTTTTCCATGAGGCTCATAGTTAGTGTTTTTTTGACTAGTTGTCCTGGTCGTCCGGGGACGTTTCCAGGGTTTGGTTGTTGGTTAGGAACGAAACCTTCGGAGATTCCACTAACACATGTTAGCGGGCCAAAGGGAGGTCGAAAGAACCTGTCGGCGGACCGAGTGGCAAGCCGATTTTATATTAAATACCTAAAGCCTTCTTTAATTCGGGGTCATCCTGGCATTCGGGCCTTAATAAGAGGGTGCGCAAAAGCGTTTGGGAGGCCTCCTTTTTGCCGTTTTTATTGAGGAATTGGCATATTTCCCAGATGAGCCCGTCATCGGTTGTCTCAATTCCTGGCACCCCCTCAATCGCCCATTTAAATTCCCTTCCGTGCTCGGCCTGAATTTTTGCGATGGAATACGCGAGGACGAGCGAAGGGGTTTTTTGCATCGCAGCGCCGAGTATCTCCACGGCCTTAGCGGGATTCTTCTGCTGCATTAATTGGCTGGCGCGTAGTACGGCGTAGGTGCCGAACTCGTCGGGCTTCGCGGCGTAATCCTGAAGCTGATTTTTTATATCGTAACTAAAGGGTCGGTAGAACGGGTCACCTAAGATGACGCCTTGCCAACTCGTGACGGGAGTCGCGTACCAGGCGGCTTCACCTGCCGACATATTTAAGGCGAGTCCTTTAACGAGTAAGTCGGGACGCATCGTGAAGCCGAGGTAAGGTTCGTAAACATTGCCCGACGTAAAGGCGGCGCCTTGACGAATAAACCATGGCACCCAGTCGGAGGTGCGGCGTAGCGTGGTGGCGGAGAAGCTGTGCAAGTGAAGCGCGATGGCACCGGGTGCCAGCTTAGCCTGTGGCAGGGCGAACCTGCCATTGGGCACTTGGCTGTACCAACCTAAATAAAATGCTGGCGCATCGGAACGTGCGTGCTCGTTAAACAATCGATTGGTATTTTCTCGATCGGTCGGGAATCCCAATCCTTGGGTGAGGGTGGCAGCGCGTTCAAACCACTCATTGCCGTCGGCGTACGGTCCGCCCAAATCCACGTAGGATCGTCCGCGCAATCCTTGAGCTTCGGCCCGCCAGGCGCCCATCATCGCACGCAGTGCATCGCTGGCGCTTGGTCCGTCGATGCGGGCCGTGCGCACCACTTCGTTTTCATCACCCTCGAGGTCTGATTCTTGGCCAAACCACGGGTTCTTGCGCGCGCCATTGGCGTCGAGGTTAACCAGTGCGATGAGCGAGAGCTCGCTGTCGACGGATGATTGATCGCCGTAATTAACGGCGCCGATTTGGCCTAATTCATTTTCATTAATCCGCGTTTTGTCGCCAGAGTTTTTAGTGGGGCTTTTACGGATTTCGGACGGACGGATTTTGAGCGGCACGCCATAAACGGTAATCAACCAAGTAATTTTCGGATTACCCGTAGGAATGAAATCTTCGCGTCCGCGTGCATCTTTTTCTGGGTTAATACGACCTTCAATGAAATGGGCTTGGAGTAGTTCGCGACGAAGTGGATTAAGAATATCGCAACTGAATTGTTGCCAGCTGATTTCTTCGTCAGTTGGCAGGGGCAGGCTGATGAGATTTTTTTCTGGGATGCCGCGTTTGCGCATCAGCGCTTTGGCGACCAGGATGCCGTCAGGCACATTTTCATTGGCCAGAACGATGGTGCTCTGAGGGTCGATGTCTGCCCGCACTTCTGAGCCGAAGGCGCATAGGAAAAGGATGAGAAGGACTGACCTTAGCATATTTCGAGATTAGCCAAACGGCCTTCGAGCGGAAGGGCTAAATGCGTTTAGGGATGGCCCTGCGTGCGCTGACGATAATCCATGATACCTTCAGCGACGGATTGTGCGATTTTTTGTCGGTAGGATGGGTCGCAAATCAACGCGCCTTCCGTTCGACTGGTAACGAAACCGCTTTCCACGAGAATACCTGGACAGTTCAAGGTGCGCAGCACCGCAAATTTAGCCCGGCGAACGCCACGGTCTTCCGCACCCGTGTTGGCAAGTAACCGGCGGTGCACACTCCAGGCTAAAACCATATTGAAGGTATCGAAATTATTTCCCGGTTGGGCGGAGCTTTGGCTGCGATTACGACTGGGGTCATTCGTAGACGATTGGCCGACGGGTGTGTAGGCGTAGGTCTCAATGCCTGAGCTCTTAAAATCATTCGCACCGGCTGAGTTGTAATGCAGGCTGACAAATAAATCGGCCTTGGCGCGTGTAGCAATCGCAGGGCGATCGTCTAAATCAATCCAGGTGTCCTTGTCGCGCGTCAGTAAAACTTCATAGCCGTTTTTTTCTAGAATGGCCTTGAGGCGAAGCGCGGTATCGAGCGTTAACTGTTTTTCGCAGGTACTATTGAATGGACAGGTTTTACCAGGGTCCTTGCCGCCATGACCGGGGTCGATGATGATGCGCTTAACGCTGTTGGTGGGCGGCTGACTCCACCAAAAGAGCGGGAGCAGGACCTTATAATAGTCGTTAGACTGAACGGTGAGTTTGCCGTGGTAGCTTCGCATGCTTCCGCTCAAGAAAACTTTGGCCCCGCCGATATAGAGAAAGTCGCGGTTCTTATCGGCGATTAATTCGATTCCATTTTTAGTAGCGTAGCGTTCTGCGTCGGCGGAATCGGTGGCCTTGTTGGGCTGGCTCACGAGGCCGAGTTGCTCGATGGAATCGCTCAGGACGATATCATTACCGGCCCTCAACATGGACGGTAAAAGCAATGAGCCTACGCTCAGGAGCAGGAATAAATGATAGACCCGCAAACGCACCGAATTACTCCGGATCGTTTTCACCGTTATCTAAAGCAGAATCGTCCTCGAGGTCATCTTCCGAAGGCTCAGCATTGTGGATGAGCTTACGGCGATTGGCTTGAAGGGGGGTAAGTCCGACCACGATGGCGCGTCCGCTACGCTTGGGCTCGTTGTCGCGAGTGGCAATATGCATTAGCTCGGTGATGGCGCGATTCATGGTATCGATGCCGATCTCCGGGTGTTCTAATTCGCGGTAACGGTACTGCAGGAGCAACTTAACTTTGTGGCCGTGGAATAAGAAATTTTCAGCCCGACGCACCTTGATCATTAAGTCGTGAATATCGATACGCGGACGAAGTTTAATTTCCTTAACTTTGGTCGCGGTCTTTTGATGCTTATTCTTCTTCGCTTCTTCGTATAAAAATTTTCCGTATTCCATTAACTTGCAAACGGGAGGCACGGCGTTCGCTGCGATCTCGATTAGGTCGACGCCGAATTCACGTCCGAGTTCAATCGCCTTGGTCGTGGGCATCACGCCTAGCATTTCACCTTTCGGGGAAATCACTCGGACTTCGGTCGCACGGATGCGTTCGTTGCGCTTGGGGCCTTTATCTTCACGGCTCCGGCTATTTGGTCCGCGTTGTTGATTCGGATTACTAGAGGCGTTGGGCCGTGGGCTTTTCGGACGATAGGGCGGGGGCATTAGTTAGCTTTGTACGGGTCGTGTCAGTTGAAACTCCCCGTTTCATCGCGACGGTTCAAGCACCGATTCGCAAAAACGTACCGGGAGTTAATCCATCACTTAATCGCCTTAATCGCATCGAGCACTTGTTGGCCGTGCTCGGCGGCTTCTACTTTAGGGATAAGGCCAATGAGTTTTCCGTTACCGTCAAAAAGGTAAGCGGCGCGTGAAGGGCCAAAGTATTTCTTCCCGTACATGGATTTCTCGACCACGGCATCCATGGCCTTAGAGAAGAGGTCTTCGGGATCTGAGACCAGGGTGAAGTCGAACCCGTGCTTGGCAGCGTATTTAGCGTGCGAGGCGCAGGTATCCCTCGACACTACAACTGTCTTAAATCCTTGTTTATCAATATACTTATGATTTTTATCTAGCTCGGCGGTCTGCTTATCACAGGACGAGGTATTATTGCGCATATAGACCGAAACCAGGGTGGGGCCATCGATGAGGTCCGAAAAAGGGAGCTTTACGGCCTTACCGTCGATAAATGCGTCGATTTTAAAGGAAAGTTTGGGCTTTTTGCCGATGGTGAGCATGCCGACAGGAGATTGGCCATCCGCAGCCTGTCAAATGAACCCGCCTAATCGAGGAGTGAAAGCACGCCACGTCCACCTTTCACCTTTACAAAGGGTCGACGGTCACCTTTGTTCAACCCCTGTCCGCCATGCAAAAGACCCGCAAGTCGATATCCAAACGCTTTAAAATTACCGGTACCGGTAAGGTGATGCGTAAGTCCCCGAATACCCGCCACCTCCTCAGCGGCAAGTCGCGCAAGCAGCGTCGTCGCGCCAATAAAGACAAGCGCGTCGACTCTGGTTTCGAAAAGAAAATGTTGGCTTCAATGCCATTCGCCTAAATCGGCGATCCCACTTTTTGGCCGAACGGGTGTTCATTAAGGCGACCCCGAGGCCATTAAAATAACCAATAAAATAACATACCAACATGCCTAGAGCAACAAACGGCCCAGCCACTAAAGCACGTAAACGTCGTGCGATTCGTGCTGCTAAGGGTTACTTCGGAAACAAATCACGCTTATACGTCTACGCCCTCGAAGCCGTACAACGCGCGCAAAAATTCGCTTACCGCGATCGTCGCAAAAACAAGTCGACCTTCCGTCAACTTTGGATCGTGCGTTTGAACGCTGCCTGCCGTCCACACGGTATCAGCTACAGCCGCCTCGTGAATGGCCTCAAAAAGGCGAACATCACGATTGACCGCAAAAACCTCAGCGAGCTCGCCATTCATGACGCGCCTGCTTTTGAGGCGATTGTGACCAAGGCCAAAGCCGCCCTCGTCTGATTTAATTCAGCAACGGTTTGATCAAGGCCCCGGACTCCGGGGCTTTGTCATTTCTAGGGTGCTTTCGCTTGCCGATTGCCCCGCGTCCCGCACAAATCTTAACCATGCAGACACAGCTCGCCCAGCTCGTCGCCACCGCCACGCAAGAGGCGGCCGCCGTTTCCACTCGTGCGGAGATGGAAGCCTACAAGGCGCGCATCGTGGGCCCCAATGGTTCGCTGACCGCGGTGATGAAATCCATGGCCACACTTTCCAAGGAAGAACGTCCCGTGGTCGGTAAATTAATCAACGAGGCAAAAAAGGCGGTCGAAGAAATTTTAGCGGCACTGCAGCAAAAAATTGAGAATTCAGAAATCGGCGCAGCACTCGGTGCGGCGGTTGATCCGACCTTAACGAGTCCCGATGCGGCGGCCGGAAGCTTGCATCCGCTGACGCGTACGCGCGAACGCATCTTAACTACTTTCCGTAAATTAGGTTTCACGGTCGCCGAGGGTCCCGAGATCGAAACCGAGTGGCATTGCTTCGATGCGCTGAACACGCCGCCCGACCACCCGGCGCGCGACATGCAAGACACGCTCTACATGCCGAAATCTTTTCGTTCGGCCGATGCACCGCGTCGCGGCGAAGAGGCCTTAGTGTTACGCACCCACACTTCCAGCGTGCAAGTGCGCACGATGCTCACGCGCAAGCCACCTTTCCGTATTGTCGCCCCTGGTCGTTGTTTCCGTCGCGATGCGGTGGATGCGACACACTCGGCTAATTTCCATCAAGTCGAAGGTCTTTGGATCGATAAAAACGTCACGCTCGCCGACCTCCGCGGGGTTTTAGACTTCTTCGTGAAAGAAACGTTCGGTGCCGACGCCGAAATCCGCCTGCGTCCTTCCTTCTTCCCATTCACCGAACCCAGTTTTGAAATGGACCTACGTTCGCCGAATCTTGGTCGCCTCTCCAATCGCTGGCTCGAAATCATGGGCTGTGGTTTGGTCGATCCCAAGGTGCTCGAGCTCTGCGAGATTGATTCAAAAGAATACTCAGGCCTGGCCTTTGGTTTAGGACTCGAACGCATTGCGATGCTGATTCACGGCATCGACGACATCCGCCATTTTTATAATAACGACCTACGCTTCCTGCGTCAGTTCGCCTAAGCCATGAAAGTTTCTTTCCAAGCCCTGAGCCGTCACGTCGAACTTTCCGGAGTCACGCCCGAACGTCTCGCCGAGGTTTTACCGATGCTCGGACTCGAGGTAGAGTCGATCCAAACCTTTGGTCTCGCTCCCATGCCACTAGTCGTAGTGGGCGAAATCCTTTCATTCGAAAAACACCCTAAGGCTGATCGCTTAAGCGTCTGCCAAGTCGACGTGGGCGACGGCAAGCCCCGTCAGATTGTTTGCGGTGCCAAGAATTTCAAAGCCAACGACCGCGTACCCGTGGCCTTGCCCGGCACAGTGATGCCGGGTGGTTTTGAAATCAAGGTCTCGAAGCTGCGCGAGGTGGATTCGATGGGCATGATGTGCTCGTCGGAAGAATTGGGCCTAGGTAAAGGCGAAGATGGCCTGCTGATTTTAACTCCACAAAAACCAGCGCTCGGTACACCGCTGAATAAACTCTACGGCGCGCCTGATGCGGTGCTCGAAATTTCCGTCACCCCGAATCGCGGCGATTGCTTAGGCCTCCGCGGTGTCGCACGCGAAGTGGCAGCAGCCTTGGGTTTAGAATTAAAGCCATTGAAGATTAAGACCGCCGCAGACTTAGCAGCAGCACCTTCGGCGAAGGATGCCTTTAAGTTTGTCCGCTCCACTTCGGAGTTTTGTCCCTACTACACACTGCGCACGCTGCGTAATGTAAAAGTCGGCCCGAGTCCGGATTGGATGCGTCGTGATTTAGAAGCCGCGGGTCTGCGTCCGATTAACAACGTGGTCGACATCACCAACTGGGTGCTGATCGAACTCGGCCAACCGCTCCATGCTTTTGACGCGAAGAAAGTTCGCGAGGGTATTGAGGTCCGTGCCGCTAAAGTGGGTGAAACTTTAACTTTATTGGACGGTAAGAAAATTAATTTAGAAGTCGGTTCATGTATCGTGGCCGATGCGGAACGCGCCCTCGTGCTTGCGGGCGTGATGGGCGGAGTCGAAAGCGGTGTGACCGCTGAAACCACCGATATCCTTTTAGAGGCTGCATGGTTCCGCCCTGGCGAAGTGCGTCGTGTGGCCCGTCGGGCAGGCGTCTCGACCGATTCTTCGCACCGTTTCGCACGCGATGTGGATCCTGCGGGCGTTGAACTCGCTTCACGCTTAGCGACGGATCTTTTCATTGAACTCGCCGGCGCTCAAGAGGTCGGACCCGCCGTAGTCGTCGGCAAACCCCCGCGTGCCGATGTCACCATTGAACTTCCTGCCGGATTTATTTCCGCAAAATTGGGTGCCGTTATCGACGACAAACAAGTTGAAGCGATTTTCACCCGACTTGGATTCAAGGTTTCATCAAGTGCTAAAGGTTTCTCGGTGGTGGTGCCGTCATATCGCTCCGATGTGACCCGCCCGATTGACCTCGTTGAAGAATTTATTCGCCTCCACGGCTCGGAGAAAATTCCCGCCAGCCGTCCCGTGGCTCCACTGCCTGGCGACAGTGATACGCGTTCATCCACTTTCACGCATGAAGCCGCTTTGCGTTTAGCAGGTGCTGGTTTCACGGAATGCTGTCACTACACGCTGCGCGATGCCTCCGAAATCGAACGCACCTTGGGTGCGTCAGGGGTGACTCAACTCGCTTTAGAAAATCCGCTCACGGCGGAGCAATCACACATCCGCGCTTCGTTGATTCCTGGTTTAGCTTCCGCGCTGGCACTTAATGTTTCGGTGCATGCGAACCCACGTGGACTGTTTGAAATCGGCGTCGTGTTCCGTCCGCAAGCCGATGGCAGCGTGCGCGAATTCCTTTCGGTCGCATTGCTTACTTCAGCTGAGCCAGTGGTACGCTCTTGGAAATCTCGTGAGGCCTTTGATGCGTTACGCGCCCAGCGTTTCGTCAGCGATCTCACTTCTTTAGCTGGCATTGCCTCTTCGCGCTTAAGTTTCACTGCTGCGGAATCTGGATTGTGGCAAGAAGGGCATGCCTCGTTGCTCGCCGATCGCGGTCGCTCCGTTGAAGGCGGATGTGGTATTTTAGATTTACGCTGGACCCGCCAACTCGGCATCAAGGGTTCGGTAGTTGCGGCGGAAGTATTCTTCCCACGTGCAGCCTTTGGCGAAGCCTTGCGCACGCCCCGTTTCGAGGCCTTCTCATCCTTCCCGCCTGCCACACGTGATGTGGCCGTGATTGTGCCATCTGGCGTGGTCGCGAGCGAAGTACACAGTCGCGTGCAACAAGCCGCTGCGAAAGCCGCTGGTAAGGATTTCGCGTTGGAAGCGATTCACTGCTTCGACGTTTTTAGCGGACCCGGCATGGCCGAAGGCACCAAGAGTTTAGCTTTTGAAATTCGCTGGCGTCATGAATCACGTACTTTGACCGACGAGGAAGCGAATCGTGCGATGGGTGTAGTGATCGCGACCCTCGAAAAAGGAGCGGGCTGGACCATCCGTAAATAAATCATGTCACAAGGACTCGACATTGATCACTTAGCGAAGTTGGCGCGTTTAAATCTCACGGCCGACGAAAAGAAACTCTACACTCAGCAGCTTAGTCAGGTGCTGACTTACTTTGAAGCTTTAGCGAAAGCCGATTTACCGCCCACAGCCGATGTCGCCATGGTGGTGGATGAATCCGCCTTGCGCAGCGATGAGCCTGGTAAGCCCTTGGGTGCTGAAGCGGTCACAAAAATTGCACCCGCATCGCATGATGGCCAAATCTCCGTCCCACGCGTGGTGGACGATGAATCGTAAGCATGGCCCAAGAACTTTATCAGTTATCGGCTACCGAAATTTCCCAACGCCTAGCGAAGGGTGAACTCACGTCGCGTGCCTTAGTGGAGGCGCTGATGAAGCGTTACCACGCATTGAATAAAAAAGTTGGAGCTTTCACGCACCTGGACGAAGCGGATGTTTTAGCGCAGGCCGATGCCTCGGATGCACGTCGCAAAGCCGGCAAAACTTTAGGTCCGCTCGATGGTATTCCGGTTGGTATTAAGGATAATATCGCAGTGAAGGGGCAGCCGCTGACCTGTTCGAGTAAGATGTTGGCTCCACTCGTTTCACCTTACGATGCCCACGTTATCGAGTCATTGCGTGCTGCAGGTGCGATTCTTTACGGCCGCTTAAACATGGATGAATTTGCGATGGGTTCGTCCACGGAAAATTCTGCGGTACAAAAAACTTTCAATCCATGGGACCTTGCTCGTATCCCGGGCGGTTCTTCGGGTGGTAGCGCCGCTGCACTGTCGGCGGGCTTAGTGCCACTCGCTTTGGGTTCAGATACGGGTGGATCGATTCGTCAGCCTGCATCGCATTGTGGAATTATCGGACTTAAACCCACGTACGGTTTAATCTCTCGTTACGGCCTGGTCGCGTTCGCTTCATCGCTCGATCAAATCGGTCCGATGGCACGCACGATTGATGACTGCGTGCTTCTGTTGAACGCATTGGCGTCGCCGGATGCGCGTGACATGACCTGTTTTAATAAGAATCATCGCCAGCAATTACCTGAAGTCGCAGCGAAGTCGTTACGAATTGGCGTACCTAAGGGCGTTTTAGGGAAGGGTGTAGGGGCCGAAGTCGCCGCTGCCACGCAAGCCGCCATCGATTTTTATAAATCACAAGGCTGCACCATCATCGAAGTCGATTTACCTTCGTCTGACCTCGCAGTCCCTACGTACTACGTCGTCGCGACCGCCGAAGCCTCTTCGAATTTAGCCCGCTACGATGGTGTGCGTTACGGCCACCGTTCAGCGAATGCCAAGACCCCGATTGAGATGATGACGAATAGTCGCTCCGAAGGATTTGGTCCCGAAGTGAAACGTCGCATCTTGCTAGGAACGTTCGTGTTGAGTGCGGGTTACGCTGATGCGTATTACGTACGTGCGTTGCGTGCCCGTTCCAAGATTCGTGCCGAACACTTAGCGGCCTTGGAGAAAGTGGACATGTTGCTCACGCCCACGGTTCCGACCCCTGCGTTTAAAGCCGGCGAAAAGATTTCGGATCCGCTCCAACTTTATCTCGAGGATATTTTCACTATTCCAGCCAACCTCGCAGGACTCCCTGCCTTATCGGTGCCCTGTGGCAAGTCTGGTCACCTTCCCGTTGGTTTCCACTTAGTCGGTGCGCCTCTCTCGGAGAATAAACTTCTCGCCGCCGCTCGTCTCTTTGAGGCCGCTCACGGCTTCGCTAATCAATTGCCCACGCTATGAGTAATGCCGAATGGGAAGTCGTGATTGGTCTCGAGGTGCACGTGCAATTGCACACCCGTGCGAAAGTCTTTGCGTCGGCTCCCTGGGGTTTTGGACAAGAACCCAACGAGCAAGTTGATCCTGTAGTCTTAGGCTTGCCAGGCACTCTGCCCGTGGTGAATCGCGAGGCCGTGGAAAAGGCGATTCTCTTTGGCTTGGTCGTCGGAGCAGAAATCCCTGCCCAATGTGCCTGGGACCGAAAGAACTACTTCTACCCTGATAATCCCAAAAATTATCAGCTCACTCAAAAAGATTTTCCGGTGACGATGGGCGGTAAAGTTGAAATCGAATTACCGGGTGCCTCGCGTAATGTGCAGGGCGAACATAAATTTATCCGTCTGCACCACGCTCACTTGGAAGAGGACGTGGGTAAGCTCAGTCACTCGGGCAGTGGTTCGCTCGTGGATTATAATCGTGCCGGCGTGCCATTATTGGAAATCGTCTCCGAGCCCGACCTACGTTCCGCTGCTGAAGCTGCCGCTTTTTTAAATGCGCTCGTCATGATGTTAACTCAGGCGGGCGTGGCCGATTGCGATATGGAAAAAGGCCAGCTTCGTTGCGATGCCAACGTCTCGATCCGTCGTCGCGGTGAAACTAAATTAGGTACGCGTTCGGAAACTAAGAACCTCAATTCAATTTCAGGTGTACGGGATTGTATTATTTACGAGACTGCCCGTCAGGTTCGTGAACTAGAAGCAGGCCGTGCGATTGTGCAAGAAACCCGCGGTTGGAATGCGGAGAACGGACGCGGCTACGTGTTGCGCGATAAAGAAGACGCCCACGACTATCGTTATTTCCCTGATCCTGATATCCCGACCCTCAAAATTTCGCGTGAGACTGTGCAGCGCCTGCAAAAGCAAGTGCCCGAGAGTCCTTACGCACGCCAGCAGCGTTACATAGAGAAGCTGAACGTGCCTTACACGGCCGCATCGGTACTCATCGCTCAATCAGACCTGGCGCAATGGTTTGAAGTAGCCGTGGCCGCTCATCCTTCTAATGCAGCAGGCATTGCGAACTTAGTCGTGAACGATTTACTGCGTGAACTTTCGGCGTCCAGTGGCGCTGCAGAAGGAGCCGACATCGCCAAGGTGTCATTAGCCTCGTGTCGCATTCAACCAGCGCACCTGGCGGCCTTGGTGAAGCTCACTGATGAAGGCACCATTTCGAAGCAGCAGGCCAAGGAAGTCTTTACTGAGATGTTCCAGTCCGGTCAGTCGCCCGTACAGATTGTTGAATCCAAGGGACTCAAGCAAAATAGCGATACCGGTGAATTAGAAAAAATTATCCAAGAAGTAATCGCTGATCCTTCGGTCGCTAAATCGATTGCGGAATACCGAGCGGGTAATGAAAAAGCGATTAACGCTTTGAAGGGCCCGATCATGAAACGCACGCAGGGTAAGGCTAATCCCGTATTGATTGATCAACTTTTGCGTAAGGCCCTCGGATGAGTAAGGCTGCAATGGAAGCACCTTGGAAAGCGGGGGCAAGGGCAGTGCGTGACAACGCTTTGCCTTCGTTGCTTATTCTGACAGCCGCGACCGCTTTAGTGGTGAGTTATTACCACGTCGAAGTGGTGAAGAAGTATTTGGACATGCTCGGCCAGTTGAATGCCAGCGGCCCTTGGGTGTTTGCGGCGGTGATGACGGCCTTTTCGGCAGGGTTTATTCCGTGGTGCGTCCGGATGTGTTTTAAGAAAATTCGTCCGGCGCACCCGTTGCTTGACCTCATTCACAGCACCCTGTGGTGGGCGTTCATGGGCTTAGTCGTCAGCTCCTTCTATAATTTGCAGTCCTACTTTTTCGGCAACGAAGTCAGCTTTAGTACGGTTGGAAAAAAAGTTCTCCTCGACCAGTTTGCATTCTCGATTCTCATCGGTGCTCCGTTCAATGCGATTTCGCATTATTGGAAAGACCACCAATGGAGTATGGCGGAACTCGGGCATGCCTTGCGTCCGGGTTGGTACCGTCGACTGATTGTCCCCAATCTGCTCCCCAACTTCTTGGTCTGGTTGCCGGGTAATTGTATTTTTTATAGTATGCCGCCTGACCTGCAATTGCCGGTGGCGAATTGCATTGGCTGTTTCTGGGCGTTGATGTGTGTGCGAATTGCCACGCATTCACGGGCCGCGGGTGCAATTCCGCACCAATCGCATCCTGCGGCTTGAAACCAGGGTCGAGATAACCGAAGTTAATTCCAGTGCCTGATCTCTTTGGTGAAATCGAACCCGGCGTAGCCGAAGTGGTCCCCTTTGATGGCGGGGCAAGGGCCTACTCGTATTCAGTGCCAGCAGCCTTAAAGGAGACCTTAAAAGTGGGCCAGCTGGTGCGCGTGCCGTTGGGCAATCGCAACAGCCTAGGCGTGGTTTGGAAATACCCCGCTGAACCTTTGGTGGGAACCAAGTTACGCAGCA
>CAIVVQ010000079.1 GCA_903909465.1 uncultured Opitutia bacterium
CGGATTCCGCATCCTTGGCTTGTATAACCGCGACAAATTACAAAAAAAGCATCAAGAACTACGATGAAAACTTACTAGGGGCGCTCCCTCGTCGACCACAGAAGAAAAAAATTAGAATCGGTTTTTTCTCCCCCGATTTCAAGGCGCACCCCGTTGCGCACTTACTCTTGGGCGTGTTGCAGAAACTGAATCGAGAGAAATTCGAACTTTTTGCTTTTAGTTTTGGCGTGGTGAGTCCGCACGACACAACCCGCCCCAAGTTACTGCCGCTTTTTACTCATTTTATTGATATCAATCAGATGCATGAAGCTGACGTGGCGCGTAAAGCCCGGGAACTGGAAATTGATATTGCGATCGATCTAGCCGGCATCACCGCTGAAAACAGGTGTGCACTTTTTGGTTATCGCCTGGCGCCCGTGCAGGTTAATTTTCTGGGCTACATGGGCACAATCGGCGATTGCACTGAGGATTATATCATCGGCGATGCGGTCACTATCCCCGCCGACCTCAAAAAATATTATTATGAAAAAGTAGTCACGCTGCCTTCATTTATGCCGTATGACGATACCCACGTCATGGAGGGTGTCAGGCTAACGCGGGCCGAAGCGGGCCTGCCCGAAGGGGAATTCATTTTCGCCTGCTTTAATCCTGGGGCCAAAATCACGCCGATGGTCTTCGACAGTTGGATGCGTATTTTAGCGGTCGTTCCGCATTCACGCCTTTGGCTCAGTCCGCGTGAAGAAATCGCCGTGAACAATTTAAAATCAGAAGCTAAGAAACGCGGAATTCGAGAAGAGAGAATAATTTTTGCACCGAAGATCAAGGACGTACAGCGTCACATCGCACGGCAGCAGCACATTGACTTATTTTTGGATACTTACCCCTACAATGCGCATGCGACAGCGGCCGATGCATTATGGGCGGGCGCCCCCTTGCTAACGCGCCTAGGTGAGTCGATGTCAAGCCGCGTAGCGGCCAGTTTACTCACTGCTGTGGGCTTATCTGAACTAATTACAACTACGCCCGAAGAATACGAGGCGATGGCGATTAATTTGGCGATGCACCCCGAAAAGATTGCGGCATTAAAAACAAAATTAGCAACGAATCGTGCAATGTCGCCATTGTTTAACACCCGACTTTACACCCAATACTTTGAGGCGGCGCTGACGGCGATGTATGAACGGTCGCAGGCGGGGTTGCCGCCGGATGATATCGAGATTAAGGCATAGTCGGATTGCCAGTTGGGCTCGGCCGGTTCACTTTATTTCTATGTCACTGCGTTTTACGCCAACTGTTTCTTGTGTGCTTCGTGTCTCGGGCGAAGATGCGAAGCCGTACTTGCAGGGTCAGTGTACAGCGGATCTTCGCGAAGGCCCCGTTCATCATGCACTTTGGCTTAATCGCAAAGGACGGGTTTTGGCTTACACGACGATTTTTTTGCAGGCCGATGGCAGCTGGTTATTAGTGTCGCCGTCGTCGACGCCCGATGCGCTGACGAAAATAGTATCGGCGAACCTAATTGCGGATGACGTGACAGTCCTCGATGAATCACCGAGCTGGAACCCTGGAGTAATTTGGGGTGAAGGTTCGCCGACTGCTGATTCATTTAAATTAGTTTTTACCGCTGGCTACGGCGTAAAGGCATGGAATGTTTTAGCCCCGACTGGGTCGGCGATTCCTTGGCCGACGGCGACCTGGGCTGAATTAGAAGAAGCAAGAATTCGGCAGGGCGCCCCTTCGGTGCCGGTCGATTGCGGATCCAATGAATTTCCTCAAGAGTGCGGATTGGATGCGTGGGTGAGTTACGTTAAGGGTTGTTACCTCGGGCAAGAAGTCATGGCCCGGATTCAGTCGATGGGTTCGTTGCGCCGGGTGTTGCGCTCGGTCGAGTCGGTGGGCTCCAATCTCTCGTCGGGCTTGGAATTGCGGTCAGCCGATGGGGCTAAAGTTTTAGGTACAATAAAATCCGCCGCGGGAAGGGTGGCGTTGGCATTGGTATCGATTGATTTAAACGAGGGTGCGATGCTGAGCACAAGTGCGGGCGAAGTGCGTCTGGGCAAAGTCGCCCAATTAGGTCGGCCCGCTTAACGATTTCCATTTGCGGCTTAGTCTTAATTCGGCTACACCTTTAGCGATGTCCGCCACTTTTCACTATCAAGAGCCTTTTCCGGTTGGGCCCGATCAAACGAAGTATCGTTTGTTAACGCGTGATTTTGTTTCGGTCTCCGAGTTTGAAGGTAAGCCTATTCTCAAAGTTGCCTCCGAGGGTTTGACGCTTTTGGCCAATCAAGCTTTTCACGACATCAATTTCTATTTGCGCACCGAGCACTTGCAGCAGGTAGCGGCGATTTTGGCTGATCCAGAAGCCAGTGATAATGACCGCACCGTTGCTTTGGCGATGCTGCGCAATGCGGAGGTCGCAGCGAAGGGCGTCTTACCGTTTTGTCAGGACACAGGTACCGCGGCGATTACAGCCAAGAAGGGTCAGCAAGTTTGGACATCGACTGATGATGCCGAGGCGCTGTCTTTGGGCGTCTATCAGGCATATGCACAAAATAATTTACGGTATTCTCAATTAGCCCCGACTGATCTATACACCGAAAAGAACACGGGGACAAATTTGCCAGCACAGATTGATGTTGCTGCAACCAGCGGTGCGAAGTTCGAATTTCTCTTCGTTGCGAAGGGCGGGGGCTCGGCGAATAAGTGTCTCTTATTCCAGGAAACGAAGGCGGTGCTGAACCCGAAGTCTTTGCCCGCGTTTTTAGTCGAGAAAATGAAGGGCTTGGGTACGTCCGCTTGTCCCCCTTACCATTTAGCCATAGTGATTGGCGGCACGTCAGCAGAAGCGACGATGAAGGCCGTGAAGTTGGCATCAACGCACTACTATGACGAGTTGCCGACCAAGGGTAATGAGCATGGACAAGCTTTTCGCGACAAAGACTTGGAGGCGATTCTACTCAAAGAAGCGCATCAGCTGGGCATTGGGGCACAGTTTGGCGGCAAGTGGTTCGCCCTCGATGTGCGCGTCATTCGCCTCCCGCGTCACGGCGCATCCTGCCCGATTGGCATGGCCGTTTCCTGTTCTGCGGATCGCAATGCCAAGGCCCGCATTGATAAGGACGGTATTTGGATTGAGCAGTTAGAGATGAATCCAGGTCGCTTCATTCCTGAGGCGAGTCGTAAGCATCAGGACTCGACTAAGGTGGTGAAGGTGAATCTCGACCGACCCATGAAGGAGGTCTTGGCTGAACTTTCTAAGTATCCAGTGACCACGCGTTTGGCGCTGACGGGTACATTGGTCGTGGCACGCGATTTGGCTCACGCAAAATTGCGTGAACGACTCGAGCGGGGCGAAGGCCTGCCCGAATACATTAAGAATTTCCCTGTTTATTATGCGGGCCCCGCTAAAACCCCTGTTGGCATGGCTTCCGGCTCCTTTGGTCCGACGACCGCCGGTCGCATGGATAGTTACGTTGAATTATTCCAAAAGCATGGCGGCTCCCTGGTTATGATCGCTAAGGGCAACCGTGGTCAGTCGGTGACCGACTCCTGTAAGAAGCACGGCGGCTTTTACCTTGGTTCAATTGGCGGACCGGCCGCGATCTTAGCCCAGGAGAATATTAGGAAAGTTGATGTCATCGATTACCCCGAGTTGGGGATGGAGGCCGTCTGGAAAATCGAAGTAGTTGATTTTCCAGCCTTTATCTTGGTCGACGACAAAGGGGTAGACTTTTTCCAGAACCTCCCGCCGGGCTGTGGAATTTGTTCAGCCTAGTTTGGTTTTATTGACAGTTTTTAGGCGTGTGGCAGTTTGAAGGAATGCCCCTAATAAAAAATCTGCTACCTCTTGCCGTCGTAATGTTGGTGGCAACCTCTTTTGCGGCGACGGGTGAGCCGCTTACACCTGCAGTGCCCGCCGACAAGATTAGCCAATCGGCTGAACCTCCTTCGGAAGACACGCCACAAGTATTAAAGAAAAAACTCCCCTATCCCACGACGGTAAAAGTGCAGGCCGATGTTCCATTTTTAGGTGGAACGCGCAAAGAGAAGGCCGATATTTATTCTCCGCTTAATCACGATACGGCGAAGCCGTTACCAGGAATTATTGTTATCCATGGTGGCGGTTTCAATGATGGCGATAAAGCGAGGGGCCGAGAAATGAACATCGCTGAAAATCTCACGCTTAAGGGTTACGTGTGCATGAGTATTAATTATAAGTTACGCCGCATGAAAGACCAGGTCACATGGCCACAGAGTGTTTATGATGCCAAGGCGGCTGTACGCTATCTGCGTAAAGAAGCTGCAAATCTTGGCGTAGACCCAGACAAGATTGGGGTGATTGGTTGCTCGGCGGGTTGTAACCTCTCGATGATGCTGGCGACAACGGGCGCGACAGATGGTTTCGATGTCGTCAAAGACGAGCCCTACCAAGATATTTCCCCCAAGGTGACTTGTGCAATTGGGTTTTATGGTGCGGTAGACCTGATGAATTATCACGACATGAAGATGTTTGCGAAGACGCGCGAAGAAGCGCCCGAGCTCTATAAGAAGGGCTCACCGATTACCTATTTAGACGACAAAGACCCACCGATGTTGCTGGTGCATGGTACAGCAGATGTAACGGTGCCCTTAAGCCAGAGCGAAACATACGTCAAAATTGCTAAAGAGAAGGGTGCCAACTGCCTATTAGAGATCATTCCTGACGCCCCCCATACTTTCGATCTTCAGCCTAAGCAAAGAGACCTTCGCCCTTTAGTAACCGCGTTTTTTGACCAGCACTTGAAGGGCAAGATTCCGGTGGCCGAAGTCAAAGCTGTGGACGCGAAATAATTTATGGACCTCCGCAGGCTATTTTTTCTAGTCGGTGCACTCTGGGCGGCTTCATTAAGTGCGGGGCAAAAAGTTGAAGTAGCGAAAAAACCTGGCGAGCCGTTCACTGTTCAGTCCGTCACGAGTCTGGCAGATTTGCCCCCCGTAAAAATCGACAGTGGACTCAATTCGTATGGCGGAGTCATGGAGCCAAAACAAAACGCGACCGGCTTTTTTCGGGCGGAAAAGATTAATGGCCGCTGGTGGATTATCGATCCCAAGGGCGGGCGATTCATTCATCGCGGTGTGGCCTCGGTTAATCCACTGACTACCGACGGAGCGAAAGCTGCCTTAGCAAAATTATTTAAAGACAGAGCTGGCTGGGCGGAAGCGACCACGCAGCAATTATGGGATGCTGGTTTCAATGGTACGGGCTCTTGGAGTGATGACGACAATTTGGCTCAAGCACCACGAAGGGTTGTTTCTACTAAACTCGTTGGACTGATGTCAGGCTTTGCCAAAACCCGCGGCAAGGAGTTCGCCTGGATGGGGCGTGGCCACATGGACTACCTGGGCGACTGCCCATTTATTTTTGATCCGGGCTTTAAGGAGTATTGTCAGACGGCCTGTAAGACATTGGTCGCAAATAAGGATGATCCATGGCTATTAGGTTACTACACGGATAACGAAATGCCTTGGAGTCCAAAGATGCTCGAAAGGTATTTAGCGCTAAAGGAAAATGAGCCCGGTCGATTGGCAGCGGAGGCTTGGCTAAAGAATAATAA
>CAIVVQ010000080.1 GCA_903909465.1 uncultured Opitutia bacterium
ACTTCGAGGTGCTCTGCCCAGTTTCATCTTATGATAGTTTGGCAAAAACTTTTCAGGAAAAAGGACTAAAGCCCGAGTCAAGTGAGATTGCTTAAGTCAAGAGTATCCCGGAGCCGGTTACGGATGCCGAAACGGCCAAGAAGGTTTTGGAGCTTATTGAGGCCCTTGAAGCGCTCGATGACGTGAAGGCAGTACACGGCAATCACGAGATTGATGCTAAATTAATGGGTTAATCGAAGGTTAGTTAAGGGGTTTACCCTTTACCACTGCGCTCAGCTAAATCGCAGCCGCCTGAGAAAAGTTAAGCACCCCCTACATTCAGATTTCTTTCACAAACAAAAAACCCACCGATTAAATTGGGCTCTGTTACCAACATTTATTTTAGCTTACGCTGTCTTTAATTTTCGACGACGAGCTGCGAAGGCTAGACCGAGTGCTGCAATACCGATGATTCCGTAAGTAGAAGGCTCGGGGGCTGCGGTTGGATTCGTAAGGTTAAATGACGTAATTTCTCCACCCTGTGACATAAAATTATTCGTCAAGTTCGAAGATCCTCGTTCAAGATTATTAAATTCGTCGACTACATGTGCAAGGTAGTTAGGAGTTTCACTCCAAAGAAAAATCGTAGAGGCTTGGCCTTCTCGGGTAAAAGAAAACGCAATACCATCAAAGTCTAATAAACTTGCAGCATTAGGGTGTAATGCTTGGCCCGTGTAGGCAAAGAAGCCCCCGCCGACATACCATTGTCCAGTTGTAAAAAACGGACCATACAGGCCATTGTCAGTTGTAAACGTAACAAGATTCGCAGCAGTACCAGCAAATAAGCCAGTTCCAAAAGTTCCACTTCCACTCACTGCTTTATATGAACCGTTTCCAAGTGCTGTACCGGTAATTGTCCCGGATAAACTAAAATCGCTACCGAGTGCGTTAAAGTTCCATGTTATATCACTGGCTTTCGTAATTAATGTGGATGATAAAAGCCCTGCTGCAACCAGAAAGGCAAGCGGCAATGATTTAGTCATAGAATTTCTTTTAGGTGCTTCCAGTAATCTGCCAAGCCAAAACACCCCACCTATTAGATCGCAGCGCCTGAGGGCTGGAAAATAGACGATAGACAGCTACTGCCGCGCTTTATTAGTCTTTTGATATTCAAACTTATCCCTGTTCAGCTTGAAACTACTTCCAGAGCGTTCTCAGCCTAGAAATAGGGGCTGTGCGCTAACCTTAGTTTTCTAGGTGCGACAGGGAAACGCTTTGCATGCGTTAAATTTTACCCTAGGAATGGTGCGTGTCCGAATCGCAACCTCATCCCCCTCGCGACGGTGCCCACATTCGGACGGCCGCCCGTGCCATCATTGTGCACGATGATAAACTTTTGGCGGTGCGCATTCGCACGGAGCAAAGTGAGTTTTTGGTTTTACCGGGCGGCGGACAAAATCACGGTGAGACTTTACATCAAACGGTGATCCGAGAGGTGCTGGAAGAGTTGGGATTAAATGTGAAAGTAAAACACGCTGCTTATATTCGTGAATACGTCGGCAAGAATCACGCCATGCACCGCATTCATGGTCACTTCCACCAAGTGGAGGTAGTGTTCCATTGTGAGTGTGCGGACTTCTCGCCTATCGGAGCGGGCAAGGAGCTGGATCGCCGTCAGGTTGGGTTTGTTTGGTTGCCGCTCGATAAACTGTCGGATTTTCCGCTTTCGCCGCCCGGCTTGGCTGAGGTGATTCGGTCAACGCGAGAGAGTGGCACAGCACGATATTTGGGAGATGTTCATTGAAGGCTTGCCAGCGTTGGCTGGGCTTGTTTCTCTGCGTTTTCGATTTTCGGGGGTATAGCTCAGTTGGTTAGAGCGCCTGATTGACATTCAGGAGGTCGATGGTTCAAGTCCATCTACTCCCACCATTTCGAAGCCCCGACTGAGTATTCCTCGGCCGGGGTTCATTTTTGGGGATAAATATAGAAATAGGCTCACCTTTTTTCTCGCCCAGCCCAGCGGTTTATCTCACCCCTATGGGCATACTTTTATTATCATGAGCAGCACCGATATCGTTAATATTAAAGCCCGCGAAATCTTAGACTCCCGCGGCAATCCCACTATCGAAGTCGACGTCCGTCTGGCTTGTGGTGCCTTGGGTCGCGCCGCGGTACCTTCGGGTGCTTCGACCGGTACCTACGAAGCCCACGAATTGCGCGATAGCGATGTGAGCGCCAAAGAATTTTCGAAGGGCCTCGACCCCAAGAAGCGTTACAATGGTAAGGGCGTCCTCAAGGCCGTTGCCAATGTGAACGAAGAAATTGCCCCGATGCTTGATGGCGTCGACGCGCAAGACCAAGTCGGTATCGATAAAGCGATGATTGAATTAGACGGCACTAAGAACAAAAAGAAGTTGGGCGCGAATGCGATTCTCGGTGTTTCGATGGCTGTGGCTCGTGCTTCGGC
>CAIVVQ010000081.1 GCA_903909465.1 uncultured Opitutia bacterium
CAGCCATCGTTATTGGACAGCACCACAATCGGCACACCGATCAACGTCGGATCCATCGCCCGCTCACACGAGGCGAAGAAATTGTTACAATCGGCCAGGGCACGTAACATATGAACATATGTTCATCTATCCATCCCCCTATCTTTACAAGGTAAAACCACCTAGGCACAAAAAAGGCGAGTCCGTGCGGGCCCGCCTTTTCGTTGAGTTCAGCTGGAATTACGACGCGGTTAATGCAGTCACTTCGGCGCGAATCTTTTCGGCCAGAGCGGTCGAAAGGTAACGCTCACTTGGGCTACAAGCGATCGTCACGATACGCTTGCCCTTGAACTCAGGGCGCTTGGCCAACTGTAAGCAGGCCCAGATATTGGCACCAGATGAAATACCGACCGCTAAGCCTTCGCGGGCTGAAACATCGAGTGCGGTTGCGAAAGCATCTTCGTTCGAAACTTGGATGACTTCATCAAGTAAAGAGAGGTCGCAATTCTTAGGTACAAAGCCGGCACCGATACCTTGAATCTTGTGCGGTGCAGGTTGCACGGGTTGACCGTTGCGGGTCTGTGTGATCACCGGACTTGCCGTAGGCTCGACCGCGATCGCTAAGAATTTAGGGTTACGTCCTTTAATCACCGAAGAGACACCAGTGATAGTGCCGCCGGTGCCTACACCAGATACAAAGGCATCCACTTTACCATCGGTGTCCGCCCAAATTTCTTCGGCGGTGGTGCGACGGTGTACTTCGGGGTTAGCAGGATTATCAAATTGCATAGGCATGTAAGCATTGCTGCCCAATTCTTCACGGAGCTGTGTGGCACGCTCAATGGCACCACGCATACCCTTAGCACCAGGGGTCAAAACGATTTCGGCACCCAACATGCGTAACAAGACGCGGCGTTCGACCGACATGGTTTCGGGCATCGTTAAGATACAGCGGTAACCACGTGCAGCGGCGACGAAAGCCAAAGCGATACCAGTGTTACCCGAAGTAGGCTCAACAATGATGCCACCGGGCTTAAGACGACCATCGCGCTCAGCTGCCTCGACCATTGCACGGCCGATACGGTCTTTAACGCTGGAGAGAGGGTTGAAGTACTCGAGCTTCACCAAGACCTCAGCATGGAGGCCTTCAGTGACTTTGTTTAAACGAACCAGGGGCGTACGACCGATGGTTTCTAAAACGCTTTTGTAGATAGGCATGGGATTAAATCTTTAGTAAGTAGGTAATGATTAATAGATTTACCTCCTAAATCTGCAACAAAAAACCCGGCTAAACCGGGTCATAGTGGAGAAAATCCTTTAAAATCAATACCGTCGCTTAGGCGGCGGTGAGGCAGGCCGCGGCGCGGTATCACGCAGACGGAAGATAATACGGGCCTGAGTTAAGTCCGATGGACTCATTTCGACCTTCACGCGATCTCCCGGATTGATGCGGATAAAATTCTTGCGGAGGCGACCGGAAATGCGACCCAACACCACGTGCTTATTGGGGAGCTCAATCCGGAACATCGTACCAGGGAGCACCTGTAGGATTTTGCCTTCGAGTTCGATAACGGGTTCTTCTGCCATGCCTTGTATGGCTCTATCCATGCGAGGATATGGCCGGAGTCAATCACCGTAGTGATAAACCACGCTACCCGCTTGCCACATCATCCCCGGTGACAATTGTTCAATCATGACGGGCGAAAGTTCATCAGCCAAACCGGCACTCACCTGCCCCTTCGAGAAGCTTCGGCCATCGCAACTCGTGCGTGATGACGCCTTCTTCATGTCCCTGGCCTTCAACCTCGCCGTCGACGCATGGCGTATCGATGAAGTGCCCATTGGCGCCATCATCGAACGCGGAGGCGAAATCATTGCCGCCGCTCACAACGAAGTTGAACGCGCCAATGATCCCACGGCCCACGCTGAAATCCTCGCCATCACCCAAGCCGCTAAAAAAATTGGCGATTGGCGACTCAACGACTGCACGTTGTACGTCACCAAGGAGCCCTGCCCGATGTGCTCGGGTGCGACGATTATGAGTCGCCTGGGTCGAGTGGTCTTCGCCTGGGGCGACCCCAAGATGGGCTGCCTCGGCGGCGCCACACCGCTTCACTCACTGCCCAAACTCAATCACCGCGTGAATGTCACCAGCGGCATCCTCGAAGAACCTTGCCGAGAAATTATCCAAGCCTACTTTAATCTCAAACGCGGCAAAGATTCGTCACCATCGGCTTGACGGTCCGTCCGAACAATACTGTTACTAATGAAGCGACGCGACTTTATCTCTTACACATCCGCACTCGCACTTAGCCTCAAGACTTTCAAACTCTTCGCATCCACTTCCCAAAACTCCATGAGCTACACCCTACCTGCCCTCCCCTACGCACCTAACGCCCTCGAGCCTCACATCGATCAAGCGACGATGGAGATTCACCACGGCAAGCACCACAATGCTTACGTTACTAACCTGAACGCGGCCCTCGCCAAGGAAGCCGGCTTCAACGGCGGCTCCGATGTCGACGCACTGATTGCCGACCTCAGTAAAGTTCCTGAGTCCATCCGCACCGCCGTACGCAACAATGCCGGCGGCCATGCCAACCACACTTTCTTCTGGAACCTGCTCTCACCTAATGGCGGAGGCGAACCCGTTGGCGCCCTCGGTGCCGCGATTCAAAAAGCTTTCGGCGGTCTCGAAGGAGAGAAAGGCCTCAAGGCACTCTTCAAAACTGCTGCGACTACGCGTTTCGGTTCCGGTTGGGCCTGGCTCGTCGTTAAAGCCGATAAATCTATCGCCGTAACTTCCACGCCAAATCAAGACAGCCCCCTCATGAAGGGCGTCGCTGATGTGAATGGCACCCCCATCCTCGCCCTCGATGTTTGGGAACACGCTTATTACCTTAAGTACCAAAACCGCCGCCCCGACTACGTCGATGCGTTCTGGAAAATTGTGGATTGGAAGAAGGCCGACGCGCTTTACACCAAGGCGATCGGGTAATCTTTAGTCATTCTCCCAATAAAAAAGCGACCCACACGGGTCGCTTTTTTATTTATACTATTAAGTGAATTACCCGCGACGGATTTCTGAGCCTGTGAAGCGAATCGAGATCCGCCAAACCTTCTTCACGCGCGTTAAAACCTTACCGGTTCCGGGCTGCACGATTTCAGGGATCTCGATACGGTGTTGATCCACGACCGCATGGAAACCGCGCTCCGAGAAAATATCGATGAACATCGCAATAGCCAAAGGATCATCAAACATTGGGGTCTCACTGTTTACGTGAGCCTGACCCGAAATGGCGTGCGAATGGATAATGGGCATGAACTTAGTCTGAATGAGTTCAATGACCTGTTTAAATAATTTACTGTGACGGCCCGCGTAGTCGTCTAAGCGACGAACCAAGTCCTGCCGAGCGTGCTTCACAATCTGCGACGAAAGCGGAATCGGTGAAATTAAATCGAAAGTTTCTTCCGAAAGCTCCAACGAGCTCTGATACTTTAATTCAGTAATGATGCGGGCCTGCACTTCAGGCAAAGTGCCTTGGGCATTGATGAAATGGTAGTGGAAAATATCCCGCAATGACTGCAGGGGCTCGTAGGTACGCTCCTTGAATACTAAGTAACGATTACGCGCTGCCTCGGCGGTTAAGTCGGTCTTGCGAACCTCTACCAATGGCAGGCCTTCTTTCGTCGCTTTTAGATTATACTCTAACGCTTCCTTGCCGCGCTTTAATTGACGGCGGACCGACTCATTCTCATCCACGAAGAGAACGAGGATATGAAAATGTGGTTTGGGGAAACGTAATGCCTCAGGCGTATCACGAAATTCTAAACGTAAATCATTCAAGCGTGCGAAGAGCAACTTGAGGCACTCGACCTGAACCATCGAACGAGGAAACCCGTCCACGATGGCACCGGTCACATACTGTGGATCAAGCAATTTACGGAAAAGGAGTTCAATCACCTCACGGTCACCGACCAACATTCCCGCATCCATGCGCTTCTTAGCTTCAGGACTCGAAAGCAAATCACTGATGACAACTGGGGCTGCACCGTAATCGCGGTACTTTAAAATAAAATCGGTGTTCGTACCCTTACCCGCACCGGGGGCACCGTTGAGCCAGAAAATCTCACGAGGGAACGAAAGCTTAGAGCGACCGATGTCACTCTCCAGACTCGCCCAAATGGATTCGAAAATAATCTGGGCGTCCTTCACCTCTAAATCGGTGTTCGGATTGTTGCTGGATGGATTGCGAGCTTCGCTCATAAAATAGGTAAAAGTTTTCTTAAAGGTCACCGCCTAGACTGCGAGGCAAAAGTCCTACTGACCCGCCCCACCCTGCGTTTTAACCTCATCTGAGCCCGGTTTAACATAGGGAAGGCCTGGCTCGTCTGAACGGTTCCGACGAAATTGATAGCGATTAATATCCTGCATGGAGAGCTGGTTGATGGACTTCGGAGCGAGGCGTTCCGAGGCGGGTTGAGGTGTCACATCATAGCGACTATTCTTCTCCGTCGTGAGTCGCTCATCGAGGCCATTTATTTCCGCGCGCTGACCCGACCATGAAACTTCTGCTCGATCAATGGCTTTGACCTCAAACATCGTTTTATCACGTGGTTCTTTACGATCAAAATTATCTTCAACTTCTACCTCCGCTTTCTTTCGTCCAAAGGTATCGTACTTACCGTGCCACGTATCAAAGGTCAGCACATTGTCCCGTGAGTACGGCGTGTCTTTGTTCAACTCCGCTTGCTTGGTATCAAATCGCTGCTCCATCAAGTTAGATGACTTTGAAGTTTTCTTGAGCGCCGAATTAAAATCTACCGAGGGGTCTACCATCTTAACCCCCGGCTTCGACGCATCGGCAGTGGTGTTCACCGACGGGTTATCAATCGACTTCACTTTGCCTACATTGGGTGCCATCGACGGCACCGCTGATGGTTGAGCGTAAACCTGGGTGGGAGGTGGTAACGCATTCCCGCCAATAACTTGACCTTTATCATCATACTGAATGGTCAGCGTACCTTCTACCCCGCCCGACGAGCTCGCAGTATAGCCAGACAGCTTCGGGCCCTCAGGCGAAACTGGCGCACACCATGCTGCCGCTGCCCAAAAGGCAACGGTACTGCAGGCGATGGAAGTGAGTCGGGGCAACGCGGCCAGATTGACCACCCGGCGGACAAATCTCAACCCTGACTTATCGAGGAATCGCGTGGGATTTCGTGCGCCAAATGGTCTTTGCATAGTCCCCGATCGAGCGGTCCGAAGAGAATTTAGCACAGCGTGCCACATTCCGAATCGCCATCGCCGCCCAACGCTTACGGTCGGAGAAGGCAATTTCAACACGGGCCTGGGCTTCAATGTAACCACGGAAGTCGGCCAAGACGAGGTATGGATCGCCACCCGTGGTCAGCGAATCCGCCACCGGCGAGAGCGCACCAGGTTGTTCAGGCGTGAAGTAGTCCGAACGCAGCCACTCAACAATTGCCGCTAATTCAGGATCCGTACTCAAAATATCATGTGGCGAGTAACCGCGCGCAAAAACTTCTTCAACTTGTTCCACTTCGAGTCCGAAGATGAAAATGTTTTCATCGCCAACTTCTTCGCTGATTTCAACGTTCGCACCATCGAGCGTTCCAATCGTGACGGCACCGTTGAGTGCGAGCTTCATGTTGCCCGTACCCGAAGCCTCCTTACCTGCCGTGGAAATTTGCTCCGATAAATCAGCCGCTGGAATAATTTGTTCCGCCAGGGAAACGCGGTAATCCGGCAGGAAGACCACCTTCAGCAATCCACGCACACGCGGGTCATTATTAATGACCATACCCACACGGTTAATCGCATGAATGATGTGTTTTGCCAAAGCATAACCGGGGGCCGCTTTCGCACCAAAGATGCAAACACGCGGCTGAATCACGGCATGTGGATTATTTAAAATCTTACGGTAGAGATAAAGAATGTGCAGCAGGTTGAGGTGCTGGCGCTTGTATTCATGCAAACGCTTAATCTGAACGTCGAACAAGGCATCCGGAGAAACGTCCACGCCCACGAGTTCTTTAATCTTCGCAGCGAGTTTCACTTTATTGGCATGTTTAATCGCCATAAATTGCTTCTGGAAATCAGGTTTGTCCGCTAACACGTCCAACTTGCGCAATTTAGTGAGATCCAGTTCCCAATTCAGTCCGACTGCATCATCGCACAAAGTAGCCAACGCTGGATTACAGCCGCGAATCCATCGACGAGGGGTCACGCCATTCGTGACATTCACAAACTTATTAGGCCACATCTCATCAAAACCCGGGAAGAGATTGGACTTCACCAAACGTGTATGCAATTCGGCCACGCCATTGACGTGGTGCGAGCCGACTACCGCCAAGTGCGCCATGCGTACACGCTTCACGGGGCCTTCTTGAATAATCGAGAGTTCCTTCTTCTTCGCATTGTCCCCTGGCCATTGACGGTCCACTTCTTCGAGGTGACGGCGGTTGATTTCGTAAATGATTTCAAGGTGACGGGGTAAAACTTTTTCGAAAAGCGGCACAGTCCAAGTTTCCAACGCCTCAGGCAGAAGCGTGTGATTGGTGTAACTAAAAATACGCGAGCATAGGTACCACGCTTCATCCCACTTCAAGCGTTCGACGTCCATCAAGAGTCGCATCAATTCCGCAACGGAAATTGCCGGGTGGGTGTCATTCAATTGTACCGCTACTTTATCCGCTAAATTACTCCAATCGGGATTTAAGCGTAGGTGACGACGTAAAATATCCTGTAGCGAACAGGAGACGAAGAAAATCTGCTGCACTAAACGCAGCTCCTTACCGCTTTCCGTACTGTCATTCGGGTACAGTACCTTGGAAATCGTTTCGCTGGCATCGCGATCCTTCACCGCCTCAACATATCCACCGCGGTCAAAGGCCTTAAAGTCGAACTCGGTCGTCGCACGCGATTCCCACAAGCGGAGGAAGTTCACACTGCTGCCGTTAAAGCCAGCCGTCGGGATATCCCAAGGCACACCGAGTAAATCTTTAGTCTCTACCAACTCCGCGATGTGGTTACCGCGATCATCGATACTGTTCACAACGCGACCATACAATGGCACACGCACTCGGAAGTTCGGACGGCGGATCAGCCAGGGATTATTGTTCACCAACCAGTTGTCGGCGACTTCTACCTGACGGCCATGATCAAAGGTCTGACGGAACAGGCCAAATTCATAATGAATG
>CAIVVQ010000082.1 GCA_903909465.1 uncultured Opitutia bacterium
GACTTCTACATGACCGCCGAAGAAGCCATTGAATACGGCCTCGCCGACGCGATTGTGAAGAAGCTTTAAGCCCCTTTTCGCATGGGCATCGAAGATCGAGGCTACATGCGGAAAACGATTTCCTTTCATCGGGGAATTTCGACGACTGCGGGAACAATCATTGTTCTCTTTGGCTTCTTTGTTCTGAACCTCATCCAAGAATCAGCGGGTACAAACTTTCTGGATTGGGCAGAACTGCACGAAACCGCTCCGCGATTCTGGCAATGGCTCTCGCACGGCTTATTACATTTCGATTTCTGGCATCTCCTGTTTAATGGACTCGGCCTCTGGTGGGTTGGCAAAATCGTCGAAGAAAATTACGGCGTCTCTACCTATTTCAAAACCCTCAGCGCCGGTGTTTTAATTGGTGCACTCACTTGGTGGCTCACAGGTCTCGGCGGACCCCGCCTCGACGGTACACTCATCGGCATCTCCGCTGGCGTCTACGCTCTACTCATCGTCGCGCTCCTCGATCGACTCGACGAACAAGTCACCATCCTACTCTTCTTCATTCTCCCGGTCACACTGCGCATACGCTGGCTGCTGTGGATACTCACACTCTTCGCCCTCGGCGGTTGGCTCTTCTCGGAATTGCCCGGCCGCCACCAATGGGCGCAGTGGCACCCCGCTTGGAATTCCAACCACATCGGGCACTCGGCCCACCTCGGAGGACTCCTCGCCGGCTGGATCATCTGGCGATATTTAAACCAGATAGATTTCTTTAGTGGCTTCGCTCTATATAAGAGAAGCCCTTCATCCCCTAACCCTATCAAGTCGCACCCCCAGTCGCCCAGCACCGATCACTCCCGTGCCGAATTAGACCGTCTTCTTGATAAGATTTCAGCTGGGGGTTTCGGCTCGCTCACACCTGAAGAGAAAAGTAAACTTGAAGAACTGAGTGCCCGACTTCGCTAAACCCTTTATGAAAACCAAATCACCCACGCCAATCTACCTGGCTTCCACCCGTCTGATTGGCAATTAACTCTAAAATGTTAAAATTTTCACGAAAATTCTGGGTGGTTCTGGTTGGTGGAGTCCTATTGTCCGGTGCATTTATTTTTGGCGCACTCTTGTGTTTAAATTATTTTCGCCAAGACAGTCAGCCCGCGGTCGTCGTGGAGCCTAAGGTCGTCGTGGAGTCTAAAGCCGTCGTAGTAAAGACCGAGGCTCCAGTTAATTACTCGACGACATTCATGATGCAAAAAGAAGCGAGTGCCACCGTCGCTCTGCTTGAAAAACTTCATATTAGTAAAAAAGCGGTCGCCGATATCGACCCCAAAGAGGTTCTAAAAACTTACTGCGAAAACCTCGACCCAGGAAAAATGTATTTCACTCAAGGCGAAGTCGACGGATTCATTAGCCGCTACGCTCCGAGTTTAGACATGTACCTCAATCGCGGCAACCTGACGCCCGCCTTTGAGATTTATAGTTTATATAAAAGCCGGGTCAATGAACGCACGACCACCGCGGTCGCTGCCCTTGATCAAAAAATCAACCTCAACCAGCCAGGCACTTTCCCCACCGACCGCCGTAAGGGCAATTGGCCTAAAGATAAAACGGAAGCCGATGACCTCTGGGCCCGCCGCATTCGCTTAGACATTCTTTCCGAATTACTCGGCGAAGACCGCACCAATAGTCGCAACGAGCCGAAAACTAAACCTAACCACGAAACCACCGCCCCGGTCATCACTCCTGAAAAAATTGCTGAGGCCATCGTGCGACTGAAAAAGCGCTACGAAAAAGTCCGTACCTACGTTACCTATGACCCACAGGAAGTTGAAGAGCTCTACCTGAATTCCTACTCCACTCAATACGACCCTCACTCCATCTTCTTCTCTCAGCAATCGCTCGAGGAATTTGAGATCGCGATGCGCAATTCCCTCTGCGGCATCGGCGCGACGCTCAGCGACGAAGAAGGTTATTGTACCATTAAAGAAATTCTCCCCGGAGGCCCGCTCGAACTTTCAGGCAAAGTAAAACCTGGCGACCGCATCATCGCCGTCGGCCAAGGTGAAAACGGCGAGCTGGATGACATTGTCGGCCTGCGCTTAACCAAAGCGATCTTCCGCATCCGTGGCAAACAAGGCACCATTGTTCGCCTCCTCGTCGACCCCGCCAGCGGCGGGCCACGCCAAACCGTTAACCTCGCCCGCGATCAAATTAAGCTCACCGGCCAAATGGCCTCCGCGCGCTGCTTCGAAGCCCCCAACGGCAATGGAAAAATTACCTTGGGCGTCATCGAGCTACCCGCCTTCTACGGAAAAAACCCAGACGGCACTGGCTCCAGCCCCACTAAAGACGTCGAAGAACTCATCACCAAATTAAAATCCATGGGCATGAAAGCCCTCATCATGGACCTCCGCAAAAATGGTGGCGGCCTGCTCACCGAAGCGGTCGACCTCTCCGGCCTCTTCATTCCAACGGGCTCGGTATTACAAGTGCGCGACAGCGAGGGCCACATTGAAGACTACCGCGACCAAAATGCCGAAGTCGCCTGGGATGGGCCACTCATCATTCTGACCTCTAAACTTTCTGCGTCGGCCTCCGAAATTTTCTGCGGCGCACTCAAAGACCACCACCGCGCCCTCGTCGTCGGCGACACCACCACGCACGGCAAAGGCTCGGTGCAAAACATTATCGAACTCGACCGCATCTTCAAGGGCAGCGACATCAAATCGGCGGTTAAAGTCACCATCCAAAAATGGTACGCACCGAGCGGCTCCTCCATTCAACTCAAAGGTGTGCCCGCCGATATCGTCGTGCCGTCCGTGTTCTCCGTTTTACCTGTCGCTGAATCGGACCTCGACCGTCCACTGCCCTGGGATTCCATTCCGCCAGCAATTATTAAGCCCGAAGACAAACCTGACCAAGGCGATTGGCTTAAAGCGAAATTGTCCGACAGCCTCGTGAATACGCTCAAGGATGCTTCCGCTAAACGCCAAGCCGACCTCCCTGAGTTCCGCACCTTAAGTCATTCCATCGACTGGACACGCAATCGCCAGGACCGCAAAGAGGTTTCACTCTCCCTCGAACAACGTCGCCAAGAACGCAGCGACGACCTCGTCTTCCGCGAACAAGTCCGCGGCGAGCTCACGGGCTTCGCCACCAGCGCCCCTAAAGTCACCGACGTGAAATTGGATGCTGCCCTTAAGGAGGAAAAGAAAGAAGGCGCCGCATGGGCCGCCAAATCTAAACGCCTCTCCCGCATTCGCGATCCACTCGAAGATGAAGACTGGCCCGATTACGACATCCAATTAGAAGAAGCCGTTCGCATTGCGGCCGACTGGACAAAGCTGCTCACGGTTGCACCGGAAGCACAAGCCAGCGTCCCCACCGAAGCTGCCCTCAATCGCTAAACCTTAGCGAGCGCGGTAGCGGCCTTGGGGATCGTAGATCCACCAAGCGTCGAAGGGGTTGGAGAGCGGGGGCAACTCCATAATCAGCTTACCTTGCGCATCCACGCGCGAGGTGATGCCTGAAATTTCGTTCTGCGCCGAAGCCTTAGGTGGCATGGTCGCAATCGGTGGTACGGGTGACATCATGTCGAGCACCGCAGTCTCTTCGATGCGGCTCACGACATTATCAATCCACTTCAACTCTTTCGCCTTCTCACCAAAAGCCTGCCAATCACCGGTGGAATCGTTCGCATACATTTGCTTCACGAACTCCGCCAAGGTTAAGCCCATCTTTTTCGCCACGGGCGTACCCATGCGCTCAAACCAGAGGTTCGTGAATTCTAATTGTTCCTTCAGCACCGTCATATTGCCACGCACCGTATTGGAAACTTGGTGATGTAAGATAATGGTGTTTGGATAACAGAATGAACGCTCAGCGAGTGTAGCGATGACGGCCGACATGGAAGCGGCGAAACCTTTCACAACCACATAGACTGGGGCCTTCGAGGCCGACATGGCTTTTTGAATTTGGTAACCCGATGAAACTGATCCACCAGGACTGTTATCAATCACTATGAAAATCGGGAACTCGCTCGATTGATTGTTATAAAAATTAATACGCTGGCAGAC
>CAIVVQ010000083.1 GCA_903909465.1 uncultured Opitutia bacterium
TATTTTGAATTTTTAGGCGGACACGATCACGTGATCCCCTCCGGCCGACGCGTTCATATTCTCACCCGTAATGGTCCCGTCCTCGGCGTCACCGGCAAACGCGCGGTTCACCTACTTTCAGCCGAAGACCGCAAACGCGTTCCCGAACGTCATGATATGTGGATCGACATCGGCGTCACCAGCCGCACCGACGCCCTGAACATCGTCCGTATCGGCGACCCTGCCGTCTACGCCGACGGCCCTGAAATTTTACGTGGCTCCATCGGCGTGGCCCGTGCGTTCGACGATAAAGCCGGTGCCTACGTCTGTATGGAAGCCTTCCGTCGCCTTTCTAAGGAGACCAATCTGGTTGCCCGTGTGGTTTCCGTTGCCACCACCCAAGAAGAAATCGGCACCCGCGGCGCCCAAGTAGCCGCCCAAGGCATCAACCCCCAAGTCTCCATTACCGTCGACGTCGGTCACGCCACTGATCACCCCGATGCGGATAATCGTAAATTCGGACGCTTCAATTTATCCGGCGGACCGATTATTAGCCGCGGACCGAACATAAGCCCCATTGTCTTCGACCAAATGGTCGCAGCCGCCGAATCCATCGGCATCCCTTATCAAATCGCCGCCGAATCTCGCCCCACGGGCACTGATGCCCGCGCCATCCAAATGGCCAATGGCGGCGTCGCCTGCGGTCTGGTATCCATTCCCCTTCGTTACATGCACACACCGGGTGAAGTGGTTGACCTCGCGGTGGTCGAGCAATGCGTCCAACTGTTGGTTGAGTTTGCGACCCAGGTTAAAAAGAACCAAAGTTACGCTTGGTAAAAGTCGTAACGAATAACTGCGTTACAGGTTTGCAGGAGGTCACGGGCTTACCAAGGGTAGGCACATGGCACCTGCGCCCACAATCGTTTGGTTTCGGCAAGACCTCCGTCTGGCCGACAACCCCGCACTGCAAGCGGCAATCGAAGCGGGCGGCGAAGTTATCCCACTTTATATTCATGATGTAAAATCCGAAGGCCATTGGGCCCCAGGCGGTGCCACCCGCTGGTGGCTTCACCACGCCCTCACCGATCTCGCCGAGCAATTTTCGAAAACCGGTGCGACATTGATTATTCGCCAAGGCGATAGTTTAGACGAAATACAAAAAGTAATCGAATTAACCGGCGCTACTCAGGTTGTCTGGAATCGTCGCTACGAACCACTGATTGTAAAGCGCGACACCGAAATTAAAACCGTCCTGCGTAACTCAGGCATCAAAGTTGAATCATACAATGGCTCACTCTTGCATGAGCCGCATCGCATCAAAAACCTTTCGGGCAATCCCTTTCAGGTTTTTACGCCGTTCTGGAAAAACTGTTTGGCCAATTTAAAATTCGGCGAACCCACGAAAGCACCGAAGAAATTAAGAGGGGCTACGCAGACCTTACCAGGTGCTTCGATTGATTCGCTCAAATTACTACCAACGGTTAAGTGGGATAGCACCATGCGCACTTTTTGGAATCCGACTCGTGCAGGTGCCGAGAAACGCTTGAAGGATTTTATCGCGGCCCCGGTTAAGGATTATAACACTGCACGCGACATCCCAGACCTAGACGGCACCTCACGGCTTTCGCCCTACCTACACTTCGGTCAAATTTCCCCACTAGAAATTTATACGGCCGCTAAAGCCTCGCCACACACCGCAACTAAAAGCGGCGAACGCTACATTGCCGAAATCGGTTGGCGTGAGTTCGGCTACCACTTATTGCATCACTTTAATCATACGCCAGAAAAAGCCTTACGTTCTGAATTTGATAATTTCCCTTGGGCGCCTGATACCAAACTGGTGCGAGCCTGGCAAAAGGGTCAGACGGGTTTCCCAATCGTTGATGCGGGCATGCGACAACTCTGGCAAACCGGCTGGCAACACAATCGCGTGCGAATGATCGCCGCTTCCGTGCTCGTGAAACATTTACTGCAACCCTGGCAGTCGGGCGCAGCTTGGTTCTGGGATACACTTGTCGATGCCGACCTTGCCTCTAATACGCTTGGCTGGCAATGGGCGGGCGGCTGCGGTGCTGATGCGGCTCCCTACTTCCGTGTCTTTAATCCGGTCCTCCAAGGCGAGAAATTTGACCCCGATGGTGCCTTTGTAAGGCAATATGTGCCTGAGTTGGCTAAGATGCCCGCCGAATGGATTCACAAGCCCTGGGAGGCGCCTGCTGATGTTTTAAAGGCCGCCGGCGTGACCCTTGGAGTCAACTACCCGAAGCCTGCCATCGGCCTAACCGAAGGACGCGACCGCGCCTTGGCCGCGTTCAAAAACCTACGCGGGAAATAACCGACCGTAATGTCCTTGTCGGTTACAGGACATTACTAAGGATTAAGTATAATGGACGAACCGACCCCGAGTGCCTGCCCCGAATGCACGATGAACGAAATCATCAGTCACCCTAAACTCTGGGAGTGTGCCACCTGCGGACATGAATGGGCCAAGCCTGAAGCCCCCGTCAAGGACGATGGACCCCGCATCGTCAAAGACGCCAATGGCACCGTACTCGCTGACGGCGATACCGTTGTACTTATTAAGGATTTAAAACTTCGTGGCTCTTCTGGCGTAATCAAAGGCGGCACCAAGGCGAAAAATATTCGTCTCGTCGACGGCGACCATGAAATCGATTGCAAAATCGATGGCACCCCCATCGGACTCAAAGCGGAGTTCGTGAAGAAGGCTTAAAAATTACGCGAAGTAATCGACGCCGCCTTCAAATAATTCCTGGTATTTATTTCCAGGAATGTTTTTAGCGACATTTGCACCGCGGCGTTCGCTGTGCCCCATCTTACCCAAGACTCGTCCACAGGGACTCGTAATACCCTCAATGGCCTGCGCTGATCCATTGGGATTGAATTCAATGGCATTCGAAGGCACGCCCGTGGTGTCACAATACTGGAAGGCGACCTGTCCATTGCGCGTGAGCTCGGCAATTACCGCGGGTGAGGCCGTGAATCGTCCTTCACCATGTGAAAGCGGAATATTATAAAGTTGCCCCACATCTAAACGCGATAGCCATGGCGACTTCACTGAAGCCACACGTGTGTGAGCGTAACGTGAAATGTGTCGCGCAATGCGATTATGGAAAAGTGTGGGGGCCTGAGCATCGACATCACGAATTTCGCCAAAAGGAACGAGACCGAGCTTAATTAACGCTTGGAATCCATTACAGATGCCGAAGGCCAATCCATCGCGCGATTTCAGCAGCTCCATCGTCGCATCGCGTACGATGGGCGACTTAAACACCGCCGCGATAAATTTACCTGAACCGTCTGGTTCATCACCCGCGGAGAAGCCTCCGGGAATCATCAGAATCTGCGAACGCTTAATGGCATCAGCCAATGCTTGGAGGGATTCCGATAAACCACTGCCATCTAAATTTCTTAAGACTAAAATTTCGGGTTCGGCACCAGCTTGGCGGAA
>CAIVVQ010000084.1 GCA_903909465.1 uncultured Opitutia bacterium
AACGCGATTCGCGTGCCGCTGCCGTTCTACTCCAGGATTTCTTTAACAGCCGTGGGATTGGACAAAACTCCTACTGGCTAAGTCGAAGACCACGACCGACCTCACGCCAGAGAGGTTTTTAATCACCGTCGCCTACGATGGCACCGATTACATGGGCTGGCAGATTCAGAACGATGTCCGCACCGTCCAAGGTGAAATCCAAGCGCGACTCTCTCGCATCTTTAAAAATAAAATTATCGTTCAGTCGAGCGGGCGAACCGACGCCGGAGTGCACAGCGTCGGACAGTGTTTTCACTTCGACGCCTTTTGGCCTCACTCGACATCTAAGCTTCAGGACGCCCTCAACACAGGTGAACAAGCGGGTTTACTCATCACTCAAATCCGTCGTGTGCATCCAAAATTCCACGCCCGTTACTCAGCTATCGGCAAACGCTACCGCTACGAAATCCATGTGGGCTTCGCGCCACCCTGGAAAGCGCGCTACTGCCTCGGTCGGGATTGGGAGTCGCTCGATGTTAAAGAGATGCGCCGTGCCGCCAAAATGCTTGTCGGCAAACACGACTTCCGAGCGTTTGGTGCGACCCACGGACAAGGGATGGAAAATGAACATCCCGTGAAGGATCTCCGTCGACTCGACCTTAAAGTGAAAGGTCGCCACATCACCGTGACCACCGAAGCCAACGGCTACCTTTATAAGATGGTGCGTCGACTCGTGGGCGGCCTCCTCCGAGTCGGTGAAGGAAAAATCACCCCCGAACGCCTCATCGCTTACCGCGAAGAAAAAACTATCACCGCCGAAGTCCCCACCGCCCCCGCACGAGGCCTGTTCATGGAAAAAGTTTTCTACCGTCCTGCCGAACTCCGCTCCCGCAAGCCTCCAGCATCCACGTCCGTAAAATAAATGCGGAATTTATTTTTAATTCTAATGACGTGTTGCGGTATCGTCGCGCACGCCCACCCCGAATGGAAAGAGGCTTCCTGCACTGGCATTATTGATGAGAATAATGACTTTAATTTGACCATACGTTTCGATGTTCCGCCGTATTTAATCCAAAAACTACCAAAAGACGCATCGGTTAGTGAACTCGATGACCTTGTTTACGATAAACCACGTTTAATTTCTACAACTGAAGCTGCACGTGAAAGATTCCTTTCGGAAATCCATATCTGGGCCGATGGTAATTCACTCACCCCATCGATTGTTAAATTTCCGTCTGCTGATTCAATCAAGGCACAATCATTGCAACAAGGTGAAGCAGATCGCTACCCGGTCATCATGTCCGTAAAGATTAAGACGCACCTTCCCGCTGGCACACAGAAAGTAGAAATCGCTTTTCCGCCAGAACTTGGACTGGTCTTCACCAATCTTCGCAAAGAAATGACCTATCAAGTCGTGATGGCAGTCGCACCCAATGAAAGAGGCGAATTCATCATCAGCAATAACCCGTCCGAAAACACTGGCCTCCTCACCACGGCTAAAAACTTTCTCGTACACGGTTTTAACCACGTGATTCCCGCCGGCTGGGATCACGGACTGTTCATGCTCGCGATGTTCCTCGGTGCCACTTCCCTCGCAAACGCCCTCACACGCTCACTGGCCTTCACCGCTGGACACTGTCTTACTTTGGCTGCCGTTTGGCTTCACCTTTTACCTACGCCTGGGCCTTGGATTGAGCCTGTTATCGCCCTTACCATCGGCATTGCGGGTCTCCTTGCCGCTAGGGGCAAGACTTCCAATCAAACCGTCTTCATTGGTGCCGCTGCGTTTGGACTCCTTCACGGACTCGGCTTTGCCGCCGCTGCGCAAAACAAACTCGAGAACTGGACCGGCATCAAAGCGCTCGCAGCCCTCGCTGGCTTCAACCTCGGTGTCGAGTTCGCCCAAGTCGTCGTCATTCTCCTATCGGCAATTCTCTTAGCGAGCCTCCAACGTACGCCACTTAAGGCTTACAATATTCGGCGTTATTTAAGTTACGCCGTCGCAGTCGCGGGCTTCGCCGTCATGACTTCCCGACTCTGGGGAATCATTTTTGACGCTTAAATTTTCAGGCCAAGATCCTTGCAAACTGCCGGAAACTTCCGCGCCTTGTTCTTGAATTCTTCGACGGAAAAATCTGCGACGATGAAATCGCCATAACGAAACGATGGGCACTTGGATTGACTCGTGAGTGCAACCAGCTGACGCATCTGATGCATATCGGCTACAACATCGCGTACATCCAGTTTTACACCCTGCTCTGCAAAAAATTCCAAGGCCTGCACACACCACGGGCATCCAGGCTTAACATAAAGAATCGGTAAGGGTTGTGGCATCCCTCCAACCGATACGACTTTAGGATAATTGGCAAGCAACCACCTCACATTCATCGCTTGCACCGTTTATACTTTATACGAAACTTCCGATTAACCACAGGGTTAATTTCCTAATGCGACGCCTCTTTTTTAGCGCACTTCTTCTCACACCCTTGTTTTCGTGGGCTCACAACCTCCCACCCATTGCCCGCGTCAATCTGGGCTTTGACTATCGCTTAACCTGGGTCGCCGCAATGCCACTGGCGACCGTCAATACCGCACAGTCCTATAAAGATACTTTCACCGAAGTGTTTAAGAAATTCCCGCGCGTAAAGACATCATCAGACGACACCTACTTTCTCGTCAGCTCCGATGGCATGCCGGATCACCCGATGATGATCGGCATCACCAATTGGCAACAACAGGTACCCATCCCACAAGCTTACACCGGCTCAAATTCCTGGAAGATTCCCTTAAAGCCAGTCGTCGCCAAGTCACCGGCATTCATCAAGGGACGATTCCTCCGTGGCGCCATAGCAGTCGCAGCGAATGGCATTCCAATTTTTAACCCGCAAAATAATCGCGGTGAAGTTTCACAGGACATTGGCGAACTGGACAAATGGGGCGGGCACTGCGGACGTGCCGACGATTACCACTACCATATCATCCCGCTTCACCTTCAGTCCACCGTCGGCAAAAACCTGCCGGTCGCCTTCGCCCTCGATGGTTACCCCGTCTTTGGCGCCACCGAGCCCGATGGTTCTGCTATGCGTAAACTCGATGAATGCGGTGGTCATGAGGATACTAAGTTTGGTTACCATTACCACGGACTCTCCAAATCACCGTACACTTTTATTGGGTTCCATGGACAGGTCACGGAACTCGAAGGTCAGGTCGACCCACAACCACGTGCCAATTCTTTCCGCCCTGCCACCAGCCCACTGCGCGGCGCAGCGATTACGGACTTCGCTGTCGAGGGTGAAGGTAAATATAAACTCTCGTACACCGTCAACGGCGACAAACGTAGCGTTAGCTATGTTCTGTCTACTTCCAGCGCAAAATTCGAATTCAATAATGGCAAAGAAGGTACGACCACAGAAACCTACGATCGTCGTGATGGTTCTGGTGGTGGCGGCGGAAAAAATAACGCCGGCCCCCGCAAGAAGTAACCGATAGGGGCATAGGGTAGGGGCGTCGCTCCGCGGCGTCCGCTGCATCGGTATAACGGGCACGACGCAGTCGCGCCCCTACCTTGCCCCCTAAACTTTTCCTACTCCGTCGCCTCAGCTAAAGCTTTTAACAAGGCCTCCAGCGCTTCCTTGCCCTTCACTTCGTCATAATGGGTACTGCGTAATGAATTAATTCCTTGGTCTAAAGTTTTATCGATTACATGCCACTGTTCATCGTTTCGAGGACGTAACTTATCTTCAGCATCATCCCAGGCCGACTCTAAATCGGTGAGCTTCATAATCATTAACTCTTTATTCTTAGCCAACAGTGCCGCCAAAGTCTCCTTTGCGGTCGCGATGAATAGCACGGTTTCTTGTTTCTTATAAATCTTCACCATCTTTTTATCCGCCCCCGCAATTGGTTGCGTGGTATTCACAGTTATACCAGACTTAATCGAATCAACTGATCCCGCCTTACTTGCCTGAGCCAGACAGACCGAAGCAAATAGGACCATACTTCCCAATAAAGTAAGCCGTTTAATGCTAAACATCGGAAAAAAAATAGATTAGGACTTAGTCGCGTCTGTCAGCATCTTAACCAGGGAATCCAAAGCCGACTTACCTTTCTTCTCGTCAAACTTACTACCGCGAAGCGCTGCGATAGCCTTATCCAAGGTCTTATCAATCGTCGTCCAATGTGCCTCATCGCGTGGTTTCAGGTTTTTCTCCTGTGCGTCCCATGCCGACTCTAATTCAGTAATCTTAGTATCAATATCTGCCTTCTTGGCTGCCGCCACGGCCTGTATGGTCGCGTTTGCTGCTGCAATCAGTGGCGCAGTTTCTTGCGTTGTGTAAATCTTCACCGTGTCCGTCGAGGCTGTTGCATTTGCCGCGGGTGTAGCGGTACTACCACTTGCAGAGGTATCGCTAGCGGTGGACTTAGCAGCCGTCTTGCTTGTCGCCTTCTTAGCCCAAGCCATCGGAGCTGACAATACAGCTAGAAGCAGAAAAAGGTTTCTAAATAGGGGTTTCATATGGGGTTTATTCTCAATAATTTAACCCCCTTAGCCAGGGAAAGTTTCTGTAGTTTGCTTACGATTCGAGACCAAAATCGAGAACACCAGGATGACGAGTAAAACCATAGATGAAGCTGCCGTCCCGAGGCCTAACCCACCTGCGTTCAGCGGCTTAGTCAGCGTATCCCCCAGAGTTGCCCCAAACGGACGCGTCAGAATGAAGGCGACCCAAAACAACAGAACGCGAGAGACGCGCGTAAATACATACAGTAATAGTGTCACCACTAACAAAGCCCCAATCACTCCTGCGCCACCCGCAAAGCCCAGGCCCGAACTATCCGCCAAGAAATCCCCCAAGGCCGTACCGAGCGTATTGGAAATCAATATCGCAACCCAATAGAATGTCTCATCTCGACGGGTTTGGATTGATGCCACGTGAAGCTGTCCCCCTTGGCGTTTCCATAACCAAAATATAAATAGCAGAATCGACGCTAGCATCGCCGATCCAGCTGGGTAACCCATCTTAAGCGTGCGATCAAGAAAGTCAGATATCGACGTACCGGCCACACTCGTCGAAAGAATAACCAACCAAAACAGAACTGCACTATGCTTATTCGCCCGTAGTTGTAAAAACAGGGTGACAAAAAAGAGCCCAATCACAATCGAAGCGGTCGTCGCGTAACCTAACGCTAAGCCCTCCGGGTGCGCCAAGTAATCGCTAAAGGTTTCACCAAGGGTTGTAGCTGTAATCTTGATTATCCAGAACCATGCTGTGACTTGAGCCAACTTGCTAGTGGGGTTACTCATAGCTTTAAACTGCTCATGAATGCCCATGAGGCGAGTAATACATCTATTATTATTCCACTTATCACTGAAACAATACATCGCCTCTGGTTTTTAACCCTGACAACCTACTACGCCATGAAATACCTCAAACCTGCCCTGATTGTTATTGCCTTAGTCACCATTGGATTCTTCGGCTACAAAGCTTTTGTTAAGAAATCTGAAAACGAAAAAGAAATCGTCGGCTCCATCCGAGTTGAAAAAGAAGGTACCAGACTCACTGAGCTGGCCTCTCTTGCTAAAATCTCGTTTGCCGATGCCGCTAAAGCCGCTGAAGCCTCCGTGCCAGGCTCCATCGTTAAAGGCAAATTAGAATCCGAAGACCACTACCTCATCTACTCGTTCAAAATTATCTCTGCCAACAAAGAGTGGAGCGAAGTTTCAATCGACGCCGGTGACGCCAAAGTTCTCGAAATCGAGAAAGGCGACTAATTAAACTATAAGGTAGGCGCAGCTGACTCAGCTGCCCGCTGTATCTTTGGTCAGGACGGCTTAACGCCGTCCTTTTTTATTTCTGTATATGCCACGGATAGAGACGGCGCTCCGCCGCCGTCCGTTACATCCCCTTGCCCACGTGCCAACGTGCCCACTCGCCCCCCTGTACCGCCCTCGCCACACTCTTTCCTCCTTCCCTCTCCACCTATTTTCGTATTAATACACCCACAGTGTGACGGGCCTATAGCTCAATGGTTAGAGCAGAGAACTCATAATTCTTTGGTTTCCGGTTCAAGTCCGGATGGGCCCACCACTGAATTACTTGTCACCCGAGACCACTTTGTTGTGCATCTCTTTCGTGAGCACCTCAATCCTCTCGGTCAGCTTCCGGGTGACTTCAGTGAGTTGGGTGTTCTGCCTCAGTAATTCAGCCAGTAATGCAGTTTCCTTTGCGGCAAGCAACTGACGTTCTTCGCTGGCCTTAGCAAGATCTTCGCGGTGCTGAGCGTCCGCCTCGGCGTGTACCTTATCACGATCGGCTTGGCGGGTTTGCGCGAGCAGGATGAGCGGTGCCGCATAAGCGGCTTGAAGACTGAATGCCAAGTTCAGGAGAATGAACGGGTAGATATCGAACTTCGTATAACCAAAAACATTTAGGCTTATCCAGAATATGACCACAACTGTCTGCGCGATGAGGAATATCGGCGTTCCAAAGAAGCGCGCGAATGCTTCCGCCTTCAACGCAAACCAATCGCCCCCAAAAACAGTGGAGAGATGGGCATGCGGAAGGTGAAACCTAAAATGATTCTTGCGTGAATCATTGGATGCCGAAGCAGGACTAGGACCTTTCGATTGGGGTGTTTCCATAAAGTAAAGGAATTTTCGCTGATTTCGGACCCAGTGCGAGCACCAATCGTTGTTCACCTTGCCCACTTGTCAAAGCCCCTACTTGCCCCCTAAATCCGCCCATGCCCCTTTTTTGGCTTATCCTGCTCGCATTTGCGCCACTTAGCTTCGGAGCCTCAACCCGGCCACCTAATGTCATTGTGGTTTTGGTCGACGACCTCGGCCTAACCGACCTTTCCTGCTACGGCAGCCAATTCTACGAAACGCCAAATATCGATCAGCTAGCCAAAGATGGGGTCAAGTTCACCCAAGCGTATTCGTCATCTACCGTTTGCTCTCCGACTCGTGCCGCATTGCTAACTGGAAAATACCCCGCCCGACTTCACCTCACGGATTGGATCCCAGGCTACCCGTCTCCCGCAAATAAATTAAAATCCGCGGATTGGCAGAAGTTTTTATCGCCCAACGAAATCACCCTAGCCCAACAATTTAAATCCGCCGGCTACACCACTGCGCTCATCGGCAAATGGCACCTATCGCCCAGCGAGAAAGAGGCTGATGCATTCAGTCCGCTAAAGTACGGCTTTGATCTCAACATCGGCGGCTGCCACCTCGGTCAACCTGGTAGTTTCTTTTCGCCTTATAAGATTCCAACCCTGACTGATGGGCCGAGCGGAGAATTCTTGACCGACCGCGAAAGTGCCGAGGCCGTAAAATTTATTACGCAAAATCAATCCAAGCCTTTCTTCCTCTACCTCCCGCACTACGCGGTTCACCAACCCATCGCGGGCAAACCTGAGGTCATTAAGAAGTTCGAACAGAAAGACACTCACCTACTCAAACATAATAATGCGACCTACGCTGCCTTAATCTCGAGTGTGGATGATTCGCTCGGACGAATTCGAGAGACATTACAAAAACTAAAACTTTCCGATAACACCATCATCATCTTTACCAGCGACAACGGTGGGCTTACTAAAGTTACCGATAACAGCCCAGCTCGTGCCGGTAAAGGTTCTGCCTACGAAGGCGGGGTTCGTGTGCCTTTCATTGTTTATTGGCCAAATAATACGACGGCTAATTCCTCGGATGCGACCCCTATTCAAACCATCGACATTTATCCAACCTTACTAGAAATGTCGGGCCTCAACTCCCTACCCTCAGTAGTCGACGGACTGAGCTTAGCATCGCTGCTTAAGTCTCACACTGCACTCGCCCGTACCGATCTCTTCTGGCACTACCCACATTACCATTCAAGCGGCGGCGCCACACCACATAGCGCCGTACGTAGCGGCGATTATCGCCTCGTACACTTCTACGAAGACAACCGTGACGAACTTTACAATTTAGCAACCGACCCCAGCGAAGCACACGATCTTGCCGTGACCGATTACGAAACAAGAAACCGCCTCCGCTCAAAACTCGATGGCTGGCTTAAATCAGTCGACGCCCAACCCCCTAAGTTAAACTAATTTTGAATTTCTGCGACGGTACATCGCACCAGCAAGGACCAGTCCAGCCATGATCGCATAAGAAATAGAAGATGCCTCTGGCACATCCGGTGCTTGTGCAAGTTGGGGTGCGGAAATGATATTCGGGTTTACAGTTGTCGAGTTAGGATCGCTAGTCAGTGACGCTACGTAAGTTCCAGGTAAAATAGTGGGGCTTTCTGTACTACTGTACAAAGCTGAGCCGTAGGCTGGGTTTCTGATTGTCCAATTATCGTTTTCGAATCCGCCGCCACTGCTAACAATCTTATCGAACGCAAAACCATTAGCACCGTAGAAATTAATAAAGGCATATGGTTCAGCCATGTTTTGTTGGTAAAATTCACCCAAGATTGGGTTACCATAATACTCTGCGCCCAATGAATTTAGAATGTTGGATGTGAACGATGCGACCAGAGTGTCAGAGAGATAAAAATCAAGCACGTTTCCACCATTGCCAGCCGACCACCATAACCCGAAGTAACTTGCAGGTGCATCTAAAGTGAGAGTTGCTTCGGTGATGTAATTCCCCGTTCCACCTGCTCCGCCATATACATCAGCACCGTGAAAGCTTACATTGCTAAAGGTACCAATGCCCGTGGAGTTGGCAGTTTCATTAAGCCATCGATTCTGCTCTGACGTACTCCAACTGAGTAGATTTTGATTATCGAAAGTAAAAACAATCGTGTCGGCTACACTAGATGTTAACACCCGAGCTCCGCTGAAAGTTACATTTAGCTCACCAACAGCACATAGGGTCGCTGAACTCGAAATTAAAGCTAGAATGGCCAGTGCATTTGGTTTCTTTAACATAAATTTATCGAATGCTAAAAAAATGCTAAATGCAAGATGAACTCACCTAGCTTATAATTAATTTACCACCTTCACCGCCGTATCGCCGAGGCGTGCTCGTAATTGAGCAAGGTAAAGGCTACTAGGCGAAACAGTGGAGCCCTTCATGAACAGCCAAGTGTTCTTACCTTTTTCATCCACTTCATATTTACCACTGGAACCAATACACCAATTCGTCGCACCCGGCGGCTGCTCAACGGTAATGGATTTGGCCGAACAATTCCAAACAACCGACCACCCCATAGTCCAACCATGACCCGAGCCAGCCTTGCCGCGATTACGAATAATAATCGCCCCCTGGTTTAATTTACAGCCATCGAGCAACAAGCCCGTCGACCATGTCATATGCGGCTGAATCGAGCCGTCGCCTTGAAATGTGGAATTCAAAACGACATTTAGGTTCGATGACGTATCTGCCGTTGAAATATAAAATGCATTGTCTCCACTCATCGAGCAGCGATTCATCAACACCTGAGATCCAAGTAGACGCACATACGAGGCGTAGCCATTTGATTTATCACTCTGTTTAATTTCCCCTGGGTGCTCCGTTTTGAGCGAGTCAACTGTCACCCGTGAAGAATCCTGGCTGACCTGCAAATCAGGGAAAGTGTTTTTACTGCCCACGTTCTTTACCCAAATATCTTCTGAATTATTAATAATAATACCGATGAACTGAGGATCACGCCAATCCCCTGCTGGTGCAGGCGCCTCCAACCTTATTCCTTCAATTCCACATTTCGAGATGAGCTTCGCTGGCTCCACTTTCGCAACTGTCGCAGATGATTTGGTTAAAAACCGTGAATCAATCGAATCGGTTAGCGGCACATCTACTGTCACCTCTTTCCCGTTAATCGCCTTGATGACCCGTTGATGTGAAATGGGCCGGTCTTCCTTCATCCATGTTTCCAACTTATTACCATCCATGAGTGTATCCATCTCCATAAAATGAATCCATGCCTTGGTTGCATCACGTGAAATTTCAATAGTGTCGCCTACCTTCAGTCCATTTACCTGCTCCAAGTTTAAAAGCCTTGTGCCCGATGGCACATAATCATCCGCAATCTTAATCGGCTTACCCTGCGACTTGGCCTTACCTTCGCTCGCCGCGTCAGCTTTAGATTTCTTTTTCGACTCCTTGCCGTCACCTGTCGATACCTCATGCGCGAGCTCGATTCCGATGTGCGGTTTGCCAGTTAATTTAATCACCGTCCCACCAGCCGCCATTCCGGCACCTCGTAAAATAATCCCACTCGATTTAATCGCAATCGTCTTGGAACAATTATAGGTTCCAGCCGAAAGCTCAACTACACCACGCACCCCCTCAACCAGCGGCATTGATGCGACCTGATTGATGGCCGACTGAATCGCATCTGATGCGTCACCATTGCTTACTCCAACAGTCTTTTTATTATTCGAAGTGGGAAACGCAACACCTCCCCCACCATAGCCCGCATAGGAAAAATCGCAGATTTGATCACCCCGTTCAGTCTTAATATATTTCAGCTCGGGCCCATTGCCGACCAGCGAACAGGGAACTTCAGCAGCTTCCATCATCGCAAAAAACATGGATACGAAAACAGCCCCAGTGATTCGAAAAGACTTCATCTTTATACGTCCATTAACAGCACACCCAGTGGGAAGTTTCAACCTAACCCTTCCATGTGCAGTAGGTTTACCCTTTGTCCCCCTGCCCGCCTGCCAACTTGCCCAAGTGCGCCCTGTTTTAGTTACATATTATCGGAACTTAATAGACTTTTATGGGTTATACCCACATAAGTACACACATCATTTGATATGAAAACCCTCCGTAGCCTCTCAATCCTTAGCGTCCTCTCCTTCGTTGCTCCTTTTGTCCAAGGTGCTGAAGCCACCGCGGCCGCAAAGAAGCCCAATATCGTTTTCATCTTAGCTGATGACCTCGGTTTTGCCGAACTGAGCTGCAATGGTGGCGAAGCCTACAAGACTCCTAATATCGACGCCCTCGCCAAAGGCGGCATCCGTTTCAACCACTTCTATACCATTCCCCTTTGCGGCCCTTCTCGTGCTTTAATTCTCACTGGTCGTTACGGTTTCCGCACCCACGCCATCAGCCAAGATGGTTCCGGCATGATGATCCGCGAGGGTCAGAACGCCGAAGTCATGACTCCCACCGTTTTGAAAAAAGTTGGCTATAAGACCGCCATGATCGGTAAGTGGGGCCAAATTCTTCCTTGTGGCGATGCCACCCAGTGGGGCTTTGACCATGTCCTCAGCTTTAAAGCCAGCGGCATTTATTGGAACGTTAATAAATGCGCTGAACTCATCAAGTCGTCGAAGATTGAGGGTGAAAAAGGCTCCGAAGGCGGCGTCCGTGCCAAACCTGGCCCCTACAATATCGATGAAAAGAATCTCACGCTCGCCGATAACGAATACATGCCCGATCTGATGGAGAAGAATGCCTTCGAGTTCCTCAATACCAACAAAGACAAACCTTTCTTCCTCTATTACTCACTCTCGCACGTGCATGCACAAATCCTGCCCACTCCTGACAGCAAGCCGCTTCCAGACGATGCGGATGCTGCCAAGCGCATGGCCCTTACTTATAACGACAATATCCAGTACATGGATAAACTCGTGGGCAACTTAGTCGCCGAACTCGAACGCCTCAAGCTTCGCGAAAACACCCTCATCGTCTTCATGGGCGACAACGGTACCGCCAAAGCACAGTCCGATCGTGCCACCATCAACGGCAAACGCCTCATCGGCTCCAAAGGCACCATGTTCGAAGGCGGCGCCCTCGTACCCTTCATCGCTAATTGGCCCGGTGTCACTCCTGCCGATAAGCTTAATGAAAATATTCTAGATTCGAGCGACCTTCTGCCAACCTTCGCAGAAATCACTGGTGCCCCCCTACCCGAAAATCGCATCATCGACGGCAAGAGCCTGCTGCCTCAATTAAAAGGTGAAACCAAACCTCAACGCACCTGGAGCTTCATCGAACTCGGTGGCTCCTGGTACGTTCGCGAAGCCGGCTGGAAACTCAACGAGAAGGGCGAACTCTTCGACATGAAGGAAGCACCCTTTAATGAAATCCTGATTCCAGCCGACAGCAAAGACGCTGCGGCCATCGCTGCCCGTGAACGCCTTTCTAAAATCTTAGCCGACCTCAATCCTGCCGCTGGCTTCACCGCCGATGGCAGTGGACGCGGCGGCGACAAAGAAGCGAAGAAAGCCAAGAAGGCCGACAAAGCTGTTAAGGTTAAATAATATTTAATATATAAATTAAAAGCCCTCGCGAGTTAAACTCCGAGGGCTTTTTTATTTCACTCGCAGCCCGCTTGCTTGGCCGAACCCTTGCCGTTCGTTTTACCGTTTACACAGTAAGGACAGGTTTTTTCGACCACATAGGCGGAGTGCCTTTGGTCCGCCCGTGATAGCGGCATTTGACAATTAAAACAAAGCACCGAAGGGGTTTCTTTGAGGTCCGCCCCTACCCCTACGCGCTCATCAAACACGAAACATTCCCCGTCGTAATGTTTACCGCCGACTTCTTCGAAATATTTCAGGATGCCACCGTCCAACTGCAGGATATTTGTAAAGCCTTCCATCTCCATAAAGGGACCGGCTTTCTCACAGCGAATCCCACCCGTGCAAAACATCACAACGGGCTGTGACTTTAAATGTTCAGGCAGCTGACGCACCGCCGCTGGAAACTCACGGAAGTTCATTACGCCTATCGGCACCGCGCCGGTGAATGTACCCATTCGTACTTCATATTCATTACGCGTATCCAACAAAGTTAATGGACGTCCCTCATCTAGCCATTGCATCAATTGTTGGGCTGAAATTTTAGGCGATGGCTTCAAAGCCGGGTTCACTCCCTCCACACCGAAAGCGATAATCTCCTTCTTCACTTTCACTAACATCCGTTTAAATGGCCGTTTGGAACTGGGACTCTCCTTGGGCTTAATATCCGCCAAGCCAGGAATCCCGCGCAGCACACCGACAACGACGTCGAGCTGCTCGCGCGTTCCGGCGATAAAAAAATTAATGCCTTCCGGAGCCAATAAAATCGTCCCCTTAACGCTGTGCTCCTTGCACAACGCCAATAACTCCACCTTGCGCGACTCGAGTTCATCGAGTGGTGCAAATTTATAACAGGAGAGATTGATAATCGAACTCACGGTATTCTGGTTAAAGTGCCTAACCCCCAATGGCAAGGCGAGGACAACCAGCGAACGCCACTTGTCATTTACCGGACTTTCCCTTGGTATCGACCCACCAAAACTTTGAGCGACGAACTGACCATTAAGCCCATCGGCTTCATCCGCAGCGGTAAGGCACTTAAATTTAATGCCCGCCACCAGCCCGATGAATCACAGGCGGAGACCAACCTGCTCGAAATCAACGAAGGTGATATTTATCAAAAGGCCCTCCAAGACCTCGAAGGCTTTGAACGCATTTGGCTGATCTGGTGGTTCCACCGCAATAAAGACTGGCGCCCACAAGTCCTCCCGCCACGTGGCCCCGCCCAACGTCGCGGCCTTTTCGCGACACGTTCCCCTCACCGACCCAACCCACTCGGCATCACGCCAGTGCAACTTCTCGGTATTAAGAAAAATATATTAATTCTCGGACCGTGCGACCTCGTCGAAGGCACGCCCGTCTTCGATATCAAACCCTATATTCCAAGCTACGATTCGTTCCCCGATTCCAAAGCGGGCTGGATTGATGAAGTCGATGCTTCGCTCACTGCCCCTCCGGCATTCCAAGTAACTTTTTCTAAACTCGCTGAGGCACACATGCAATGGTTGCTCAACGATTGGCAAATTGAGTTTAAAGATCGGATGCTTGAAATCCTTTCACGCGATCCGACGCCGCATCGCACGCGCCGCATTCGTAGCCGACACGGTGACCGCTTCGACATCGGCTGCGGTGCATGGTATGCGGTGTTTAAGGTCGAAGGTAAACTCATCACCATCCTTCACCTTAAACCGTCCTTTCCACTTAAGTTTTTGAACGATCCCGCCCGACCCGAAATACCGGATCGCGATGCCCAACTGGCCTTTCGACTGCAGTGGCCCGAGTGCGTCGATTAGGCCTATTTACGGGCTAAAACCCGTCGGCCTAGGTAATTCACCGTCGCCACAAAAGCGTAGCCGACCACGCACGCCGTACCTGCGACCGCAAAGACGGCCGCGGTTTCGGTGCGACTCCAGTAAATCACCAACAGGTAACCCAATCCACTCTGCGCTGGATTGGTGCCCGCCATGTATTCGCCACTGACGGCTCCCACTGTCGCCAAGGTCGCCGCAATCTTAACACCCGTCACAATTTGCGGTAAAGCCGTTGGTACACGCAGCTTCCAAAAAACCTGCCAAGTCGACGCCTTCATCACCTGAAACAATTCCAACTGCTGCGCATTAACTGCATTCATTCCCGCCGAAGCTGCCGCCGTAATGGGGAAAAATGAAATTAAAAAAGTAACTGCCACAATACTGCCTAAACCCGCCCCAAGCCAAATAGCCAAGAGTGGCACCACCACAATCACCGGTGTCATTTGTAAAATTAATACCCACGGTAAAAAACTCCGACGCATCACCGACGAAAGCGTGAACACACTCGCCAATAAGACCCCACCCACAATCGCGGCTGATAAACCTGCCGTGGCCGCAAACGCCGTGCGACCAGCCGCGGGAATCAGAAATCCACTCTCCCGGATAAACGCTTGATAAATTGCCCCTGGGGTAGGAACTAAGTATTCAGGCACATGCCAAAGGGTCGGTAACCACTGCCATAAGCCCAACACCGCCAAGGCCGTTAAAATCGGTGGGAGCACGCGCCGCATGCCCAGACCTTAAAACCGAATCCGCTCAGCGGTAAACCCTCAATGCCTCCCCTTACCCCCATGTCACCGTGCCCACTTGCCCCCTAAACCCAAATTGGGAATTATTTTCGATTGCCCCGCCCCACTTGACAGACACCCCTTGACAGCCGTGGCCCTCATCTCTCGCAGATCCATCGATGAACTTCGCCAGCGGGCGGACATCGTCGCTTTAGCGGGTGACTACACCCAAATGAAGCAACGTGGGCGTGATTGGTGGGGCCTCAGTCCATTTAAGTCTGAAAAAAGTCCGTCCTTCAAAGTAAACCCGGAAACCGGACTCTGGTACTGCTTCAGTACGCAACAAGGCGGCGACGCCTTCAAACTCGTGATTGCTCGCGAAGGACTCGACTTCCCCGAAGCGGTCGAACGCGTCGCCCTACGCTTCGGCTTCAAACTCGAATACGATAACGGAGGCGAAACGAGTTCGGAGCGCTCCATGCGTGGTCAGCTTTTGGAAATTCACGAGCTCGTCGCCGACTACTGGCGCCGCTGCTTCCTCGAAGACGCCGAACATGGAAAGTGGATTCAGAACTATTGGACTGAGGTTCGAAAATTCGACCCCAAGGTGGCCGACGACTTTAGCATCGGCTTCGCACCTGTTGATGACTCCAAACTCATCCCCGGTTTACTAAAGAAAAATTACACCAAAGAAGCCATCGCCCAAACCGGCCTCTTCTTCGGCACGGATCGACAACCCGACCCCGCTCGCTG
>CAIVVQ010000085.1 GCA_903909465.1 uncultured Opitutia bacterium
AGCAGGTCGAAAAAGCTATCGCCACCATTTCCAAGGCCGCTCACACCGGCAAGATTGGCGACGGCAAGATCTTCGTCACTGCGCTCACCGACGTCATCCGTATCCGTACGGGCGAACGCGGCGCAGCAGCGATCTAATCCAATCGGTCTAAGTTGAACGCAAACGGGCGGCCGAAAGGCCGCCCTTTTTGTTACCCCAGGCCCTGCCACTCGGCTTTACTTGCGCTCGCGACCTTCCCCGAACTAAATCGGGTCATGTCACTGAAGCCCTACCCACCGCTGCTCCTCCTGCTCGGGGCAATGGTTTGGCTCACTGGATGCGGACCCAAGGAAGACACAGCCACGCGGCAAGCCAAGGCGGGGATTTTGGTAATCAACAATGCTGCCGAGCCCTCCAGCCTCGATCCTCAAGAAATCACCGGCCTGCTTGAATCACGCATCGCCTACTCTCTATTCGAAGGGCTGGTGAACTACGACCCGGTCGACTTGCACGCCATCCCGGGTGTGGCCGAAAGTTGGAGCACGTCTGCCGACGGACGGGTCTGGACGTTTAAGCTTCGGCCCAATGCCCGCTGGTCTAACGGCGACCCCGTACAAGCATCCGATTTCATATTTAGTTATAAGCGCATCCTCTCCCCTAACTTTGGCGCCGAATACGCCTCGATGTTACACGGGGTCCGCGGTGCGAAAGCATTTAATACTGGGACGCTCAAAGATTTCTCGGAGGTCGGCTTCAAAGCACCCGATGCGCACACCTTGATTGTCGAACTCGATCACCCCATCCCCTACTTTCTTCAACTCATTTGTCACCACAGTTGGTTACCCGTTCACCCCGCCACGATTCTTAAGTATGGCACCATCGACCAAATGCATACGGCGTGGACGCGTCCAGGGGCACTGATTGGTAACGGCGCCTTCACCCTGCAAACATGGGATGTGGCCCGCCAGATAGTCGTTAAAAAGAATCCACGGTATTGGGACGCCGCTAACGTCAGTCTCAACGGTGTGGAGTTTCACGCCATCACCGACCTCTTTGCGGAAGAACGCGCCTTCCGCGGCGGCGAATTACATATCACTGGCAGCGTGCCGCCTTATAAAGTGGTTCAGCTTCTTAGCCAAAAGAGTCCGGCCCTACGCATTGATCCCTACCTCTCCGTCTCCTTTATACGTATCAACACGAACGTAAAAAATAATCCCGAAGTGCAACGCGCTTTGGCCGACGAGCGAGTGCGCCGAGCGTTGGGCATGGTGATTGATCGTCAGAAAATTGCGGAGCGGGTTTTACGTGCAGGCGAATCCCCCGCGCGTCACTTAACTCCTCCAGGCACAGGCGGATTTATCGCCCAAGCAAAATGGAGTGAAGACATCGCTGTGGCCCAGAAACTCTTGGCCGAAGCGGGCTACCCGGGCGGTAAAGGTTTTCCGAAAATCGAATACTTACTCAACGCCTCCGAAGGTTCGCAACTCGCTGCGCAAGCGTATCAAGAAATGTGGCGCCAAGCCCTCGGCATCGAAGTCGAACTCCGTAGCCTCGACTGGAAAGTGTATTTAAGCGCCCTACATAAAGGGGATTTTCAACTGGCCCGGTCGGCCTGGAGTGGCGATTACAACGACCCCAATACCTTCCTCGAAATGTTTATTACCGGAAATGAATTGAACCAGACCAACTGGAGTGACTCGGAGTTCGATCGCCTCATCGCTGCAGCCGCTGCCGAGATTAATCCATCCGAACGACTGCAACTCTTCGAAAAGGCTGAAAAAAGGCTTATTATGGGTGCGCCGATCATCCCAATCGTCTTTAATAAAAATAAATTCCTCATTCGCCCTGAGGTTCAGGGATGGTATCCTAACCTACTCGACCAGCATCCGCTCAATCGGGTCCAGCTCATTCCCTCTCAAAACTAAATATGAAATTCTTTAAAAAATGGCGCGGACAAAATAGTGCACTGCCCGAGCGCTCTTCATTGGTGTCGATTTTAGGCAACGCCATCATCGCTGGCATCGTTATCTCATCACTCTTCCTGCTCACCGAAAAACTCGGTGCCATCCTGATAATGGGAACCTTCGCCGCCAGCAGCCTCATCGTTTTCAGCTACCCTGATTCGCCCTTTGCGCAGCCTCGTAATGTCATTTTGGGTCACCTTGTAGGTAGCATCATCGGGCTCTCGTGCCTAACCCTGCTTGGACCCGACTGGTGGAGCGCAGGCCTGGCTGTTGCACTCACCATCGTCGCCATGAAGACGTGTCGCATCGTCCACCCACCAGCGACGTCCAACCCATTAGTTGTCTTCTTAATCAAGCCTCACTGGTCATTCCTCCTCTTTCCCACTTTAACGGGCGCCTGTGCGATTATTCTGATTGCGCTGTTTGTGCATAATTTACGTCGCACCGAAGCCTGGCCAAAATATTGGTAATTTTATGACTCCCGAAGCGCGCCTCCAAGAATTAGGATTAACTTTACCGACGCCTCCCGCGGCCGCCGGTGCCTACGTGCCTGCCGTGCGATCAGGTAACCTACTTTACCTCGCAGGCACCTTGCCCATGAAAGACGGCAAAGTGGTTTCGCTCGGCAAAGTCGGACGTGAAATCGACCTACCTCAAGCCGCGGAAGCAGCGCGACTCTGCACCCTCAACGCATTAGCCAATGCTAAGGCCGCCCTGGGTTCGCTCGATAAAGTCGTCCGCGTCGTCATGGTGAATGGCTTCGTCAACGGCATCGACGGCTTTTCTGACAGCCCAAAAGTTTTAAACGGTGCCTCAGAATTCCTCCTTCAAGTGTTTGGTGACGCCGGCAAACACGCCCGTGCGGCGGTCTCCGTTAACGGACTTCCCCTGGGCGCGTCCGTCGAAGTGCAGATTATTTTAGAAGTACGCTAGACCTATTCCGTCACGCCGACATTAGGGAATTCGATCGTGAACGCACGCCGGCCCGGCGGTGCACCACAATTCCCAATTTGGGAGCACGCACGTTTAACAATTTCAACAAGCGAGGCGTCCTTCGGCTTATTAATCCAGCCACCGAAACTCGCGTTACCGGCCGCATCGATTTTAACAATCACTCCGCAACTTCCAGCGGTGATCGAAGGCTCCGTGGCGATGAGACTAGTCCAGGCGGATTGTAAACGAGCCTTCACTTCGCCGGCATAAATTTGTTGTTCGCTCGCACTGCCACCCTCACCGCCGTTCTCACCCTTACCGTAATTGCGACCAGCCTTGACCGTAACGCCACCAATCGAAGCAACTTTACCGCTGCCGTTACTTTTACTGCCGCGTGAATTATTAAACTCACTCAGCGAAGTTTTACTGGAACTGGAATTAGACTTACTCGTTTTGCTCGATGATTTACCAGAAGGGTTCGATGCCGAAGCCGCTTCATCGGCCTCACGACGTGCATCTGCTTTAATTTGTTCCAGATCGAGTTTCTTAATTTTAATAATGGCGATGCCAGTCTTACTGCCACTCGGGTCACCTTGCGCGACGCCAGCGGCCTTACCGACTTCGCCCGGACGGCGTCCAGGAATACCATTTAAATCGACCAACAAAGGGTCAACCGGGTCGACTGCCTGACCCGAGGAATGGGAGGCGTACCACGATACACCGACGAGTACCGCGACAATACCGAGGTGAACCGCAATTGATCCGACAATGCCTTTATTTCCGTCAGCCATCGTTAACGAATTTCAGTATCGAGGCCGACTTTTGTTAGCCCTTTGGCCTTCGCAATCGACATGACGTCGATGATTTTCTGGTAAGGTAAGGTGGCATCGCCACGAATGCGCACCACCGGTTGATCGCGCTCCGCCATCGACGCTATCTGTGCAAACTCTGCCTCCAGTTGGGGCTTAGTGACAGTGCGATTGCCAATGGTGAAAACACCATCGCGGCCAATGGATACATAGCGGTACTGCTGCTTAGTGTCGGGCGATTTACCCGAACCCTTTTCGGCCTTCGGTAAATTAACCGAGGTCGTCTGCTCCAACACGGGCGTCGCTATCATGAAAATGATGAGCAAACAAAAACACAAATCGAGCATCGGCGTGACGTTCAACTCATTCATCACGTGCAGCCGGTTAGGCTTGGAGAAGGAACGTGCCATACTACTGAGCATCCTCCCAACCCGGTAAAGCAGCGGGTGGCGGAGTGGGTAAAACCTCGTGCACTGAAACCACGGCGGCGGTCGCAACCACTGGTGCAGCGGTGTCTTAAGCGGCTCTACGTAACAATTCAGCCTGCTGCTGTTGTTCAAAAT
>CAIVVQ010000086.1 GCA_903909465.1 uncultured Opitutia bacterium
TGCATCATCAGCGGACTTGCCCGCGGCATTGATTGCGCCGCGCACGAAGGTGCGCTGGCGAGCAATGGGCACACGGTGGCGGTACTCGGACACGGCATCGACCAAACTTATCCACCCGAAGCGATCAAACTTAGGCGACGTATCACGGAGCGCGGCAGTATTCTTTCTGAGTTCCCCTTGGGCCGTTCCGCCGATCGACAATCCTTCCCGCAGCGCAATCGCATTGTCGCTGGACTCGCCCAAGCGGTCATCGTCATCGAAACCGATAACGATGGTGGCAGTATGATCACCGCGCGCTTCGCTTCTGATTTAGGAAAAACCCTTTGCGTCGTACCGGGTCGCGTCGACAGCACACACAGTCGCGGATGCCATGCACTCATTCGCGATGGCGCCACCCTTGTCACATCGGTGGACGATATTCTCGCCGAACTCGGCGAGGCGCGCGGTCAGCTTCTCATTCCGCTCGAGCAAATTCCACCCGAAGAAGCCAAGTGGCTCTACCATTTTAGGGGCGGCACCATTCACGATGCCGAATCGCTCGCCGAGGTTGCCCTGAGTCCCCTTGCCGACGCCGCTAGCGCCCTCACACTTCTTGAAATTCAGGGCCGCCTAATCCGCCGAACGGATGGCCGACATGAAAGGGGCTAAAAGCGTAAATCGAAGATAATATGCGTTAATTTAAGCCTTTTTGTCTAAAAATAAGCAAACTTCGTTTGATTAACCCCTTGTTAGATGCAGAATCTATGGCTGGCACGATAACTGCCTACTTTTACTCATGAGTGCTACCGCTACGTCCGCCAAAGTGTTAATTATCGATGACGACAAAGACCTTCGTTACTCGCTCCGCCGTGCCCTTTCGGGTCAGGGCCACACCGTCATCGAGGCCGACAGTGGAGAGAGTGGGGTTGCCCTCGCTAAGCGCGAACAGCCAGACGTCATCCTTTTAGACAACCGCATGGGCGGCATGACCGGTATCGAAACTTTGCAAATGCTCCGTGGTGCCCAACCGCAAGCGATGGTGATTTTGATGACCGCTTTTGGTACCACGCAAACCGCCATCGAGGCGATGAAGTTTGGTGCGTACGATTATGTGATGAAGCCATTCGATCAAGCGAAGCTCATCGCGCTGGTTGATCGTGCCCTCGGCGCTCGACGCGACCTCGCGTCGGCCGGCAAATCGAGTCGTTCGTTAGTCAATCCAGCCGACTATAAAGAAGGCATCGTCGGCAGCTCCGAACCAATGCAAGAGGTTTTAAAGTCCATTGGACAAGTCGCCGCGAGCGACGCCACGGTTTTAATCACCGGCGAAAGTGGCACCGGTAAAGAGCTAGTGGCACGTTGTATCGCACAACACTCACTCCGCTCCAAAGGCCCATTCATCGCCGTTAACTGCGCCGCGATTCCCGAAAACTTAATTGAGTCCGAACTCTTCGGTCACGAAAAAGGCGCCTTCACCGGTGCTGCTAATCAAAAGCCTGGCAAGTTTGAACTCTGCGATGGTGGTACGATTTTCCTCGATGAAATCGGCGATATGTCACTGCCCACACAAACCAAAGTACTCCGCGCGATTCAAGATGGCGAAATCCAACGCGTCGGCGGCACGACGACTTTAAAAGTTAGCGTTCGCCTCGTTGCGGCAACCAACAAAGACCTCGAAGCGATGGTCGCGGCCCGCCAATTCCGCGAAGACTTATTCTATCGACTCAACGTTTTCCGCATTCGCCTCCCTGCGCTGCGTAATCGCAAGGACGACATCCCAATGCTGATCGACTATATGCTGCAGCGCCAAGCGGCCGCACGTAAGACGAAACCTAAACGCCTCTCGAATGAAGCACTCGAAGCACTCATGGCCCACGATTGGCCAGGCAACGTTCGCGAGCTCGAGAACGTCGTGCAACGCGCCAACGTTTTAGCCAAAGGTGAAACGATCCTCGCCAAGGACCTTCCACAGGAAGTTCTCGCCCCACGCCGCGCACCTACTGCGTCGGTGCCGGTAGTTGAAAATAATCGCGTTGCTGCGATTGCTCCAACCATTGAAGTCGCCGCACCTGCGGCCAGTTCAATGGCTAACGCTTACGACGCCATCTACCGTCACAATCGCCAAGCCGACGGAAAAAATATCCTGCAAACGATTGAAGCTGAATTAATCCGCCGTGCCATGGAGGAAACTCGCGGCAATCAATTACGTTCAGCTATGATTCTAGGCATTAATCGATCGACCCTGAAAAAGCGCCTGAATGAAATGCGTGAGGCAGGCATTCGCGTCTTCACTTAATCCTTTTCAATAAAATCGTTTAGCATAAAAGAAGGGGCAATGAATGCCCCTTCTTTTTTTGGCGTAGACCGCCTGAGGGTTTTAGTGGTCGTATTATTCGTCGCTCTCGTGGGTTGCCAAAACACCAAGCCACTTGCGGCTGATAATGTTCCGTCGTTCAACGACAGAGGCATCATGATGTTTGGCGGCATCACCGCCGAAGGATCACCAGCGGCGAAAGACCCATCGGTAATAAAATTCCAAGGCCGCTACCTGATGTATTATTCGGTGCCTTCATCCAAGGGCTGGCGTGTAGCCATTGCCACGAGCGCCGACCTCATTCGCTGGGAAACCATCACCACCCTCGAGCCCGCACACCCTTCCGATGTGAATGGATTCTGCGCACCCGCGGCCCTGGTGCTCGGCGACACCGTGCACTTGTTTTATCAAAGTTATAATAACAAAGAGAAGGCCCCCTGGTCGCGCGAGCTCGCCGCCCAAGATGCCATCTGCCACGCTTGGTCAAAGGACGGCGTTCACTTTGAGCGTGAACCCAGCAACCCCATCTTCCGTCCGCACGGCGAATGGACCTGTGGCCGCGCCATTGATGCCGAAATTATTCCTAATGGCGATCGACTCTTCCTCTACTTCGCCAGTCGCGACCCGGCCCAAAAAATCCAACTCATCGGTGTCGCCTCCGCTCCACTGGACTCGAATTTCTCACGCCAACAATGGACTCAGTTGGTTAACGCACCGATTTTAAAACCTGAGTTACCCTGGGAAGGTAAATGTATCGAAGCCCCTAGTGTTATCCGGCGCGGCAAAAAACTTTTTATGTTCTACGCCGGCGCTTATAATAATTGGCCTCAACAAATCGGCGTTGCCAGCAGCGATGACGGTATCACTTGGACACGACTTTCATCCGAGCCCCTCTTGGCTTGCGGTAAACCTGGCAGTTGGAATTCAAGTGAGTCGGGTCACCCTGGAATTTTTCCCGACAGCGATGGAAAAACCTACCTCTTTTTCCAGGGTAATAACGACCGCGGAAAGTCGTGGTACCTTTCAAAAGTTAAAATCGGATGGAACGAGTCAGGTCCCTTCGTTGATCAATCTAATTAAGAGCGTGTAATTTCAAGCGCTCGCTCGAGGGCCGTAATCAGACGCGCGCGGATTGGCTCGGCCTTCTTCGCGAGCCGGCGTTGCTCCGCTTCGTACTGCGACTTTCCTTCCACCGTTTCGATACAGATAGGCACCAAGCCCACCGCGGAAAAATCGTAAGGGCTCGCCCGCATGTCCACCGACCGCGCATCATGCGCCAACGCCAAAGCATCCGCCGCTAAATCCGACGGCACCCATGGCATCGATTTCATAGTCCACTTATACAAATCCATCGTGACGTGAATGCATCCCGGCTGTTCATTCTCGAGGCGTCCCGCTAAATCAGGAACTTGTCGATTCAACGGCTTCGCCGCAGGTGTAAAAAATCGGAAGGCATCGTAATGCGTGCAACGTATCGGCATGGAACGTACGACTGCATCTGTACCCTCCGCTCCCAGTCTCAAGGGCCACTGAGCGTGTCGACGTTGATCCGCTTCTTGATAGACCATCGCCCACTCATGCAAACCAAAGCAGCCTAAGAACGCGGGCCGACCCGACACGGCGACACATAGGTCGTGCGTGAACTTTAATCGTCGGCACTCCGCTTCCGTGGGCACGACCACGCGCACCAAGCCATCCTCGCCTTGATAAAATCGTGCATCAGTCAGCAGTTCTTCGGCGTCGCGCAAGGCCACCCGCGCCCCAGGCGTCCACCGACGTAAGGCGCTGAATCGAAAAGGATAATAAGTGTATAAAAAATCTTCAACGGGATCGCGCTCGCCACATGCCGCACGTCGCCGACGGGCCTCCACTAATAAATCCGCACGCATTTCGTGAGCTGCACGCTCCGCCTTCCATTGTTCGGCAGAACGCACCTCTTCACTGCCGTTGAACGTTTCAACACTCACTCGAAGCGACGGTGATGCGCGGCCACCTTAATGTATTTCTCCGCCCAACCAGGCAACGAGGCCTGCTCTTCGGCCGTTAGCGGACGAATAATTTTCGCAGGCGAACCTAACACCATTGAGCCCGGAGGAATAATGGTACCCTTAGTCACCAACGCACCTGCACCAATAATACTCCGTGCGCCGATGACCGCACCGTCCAAAATAGTCGCATGCATCCCGATCAAACATTCGTCGCCGATGGTACAGGCGTGAATCATCGCGAGGTGACCGACGGTCACTTTCGCGCCGATGATTGCTGGCAAGTGATCCGCCACGTGAACCACTGCGCCGTCTTGAATATTCGAACCTTCGCCAATTGAAATGGCCGCCACGTCGCCACGCAAAACCGCGCAGGGCCAAACACTCGCCCGCGGACCGACCTCTACATTGCCAATCACCACCGCACGCTCATGCACGAACGCCGTGTGATGCACTCGAGGGCCCAACGACAAATTGCGGGTGAGCTCCTTTGACAGGGCTTCGTCGGCGCTTAGGCCATCGTTAGAATTTTCAGGGGAAGCCACGGTCTGAAACTTGCCCCACCCAGCCCCCCTGGGAAGCCCGAATTCAGTCCAATCATAAATACCCCTATTATATAGCCTATTTTTACCTATATCCCCCAACGCCCCTCCCCGTTGCTCGTTACGCGACACCCCTTACCCTCTTAATTATAAATTCCCCTTGCCAACCACCCCTCACTCCGTTTGCTCCGACCTTCCGACA
>CAIVVQ010000087.1 GCA_903909465.1 uncultured Opitutia bacterium
CTCGGCAATGTTTCTACCTTGGCGGATCCCGCCGTGGTCGAAGCGATTCGTCAAAAATTCGCCACCCCGTCAGCTTAAACATATGTTACGTAGTTTCATCGCTTGGATTTTTTTATCCCTTAGTTGCCAAGCAAGTACGCTCAGCATCGGGAAACTCGCCCCAGAAGCCCGTCCCGAAATCCAAATTCAAGGCGAGGCCGTTGAGAAATTTGAAGCAGGCAAACTCTACGTCTTTGAATGTTGGGCCACTTGGTGCGGGCCATGCGTGGCGACAATCCCACACCTCAACGCTCTACACCAAAAACTCCGACCCAAGGGCATCGTCATCACCGGCGTGAATGTTTGGGACGGCGAGAAAAGCGATGAGGCAGAAAAGAATGTGCGCGAGTTCGTTAAAAAGCAGGGCAATAAAATGTCCTATCCCGTCGCCATCGGCGGCAAAGAATTCATCAAGGCCTGGCTCGATGCTGCGAACATCGATAGCATCCCCGTCGCTTTTGTTATCAATGGTAACGGCATCCTAGTCTGGACCGGCCACCCTGCAGAATTAGACGAAACCTTGTTGGGCGATTTGCTCACCGGAACAAAACTACCCAAGCCGAAAGCTAATATTGAAAAACCGGTTACCGAATGGCTAGCGGCAATGAATAATCGCGATTGGGATAAAGCTGAATCCCTCCTGCCGAAAGTACTGCAAAAGTTGGATCCGGAAAATAGGGAAAGTGTCAAAAAAGGTGCCGAAGCAAATATCGCCCTCGGACGCGGCGACCCCACTTTATTTTATGCGATGTTAGAAGAGCGTGTATTAATTGGAAGCACCAACCCAGAAGTGCAAAATGAAGTGGCGTGGCAACTGCTCACCGATTCCCGCTTTGAAGGAAAAGTTAATTTCGCACTCGCGGAAAAATGCGCCGTGGCCGCAGTGCAGCTCACCAACAGCAAACACGCGGATAAATTAGACACCTTGGCTCGCCTGCGCTTCATGCAAGGACGCACCGCCGAAGCCATTGAGCTCCAAGAAAAGGCTGTCGGTCTGGCGGATTACTTGACCCTTAAGGACGAACTCAAGGCGACCCTGGAGTCGCTGAGACAAGGCAAACTGCCACGCATCGACCCCAACGAGTAAGGCGCACCGATAGGTGCCACGCAGATTTAACAGAGTCCAAACTTCCCTTTCGATAAAAGGGCACACATAGTCAGCCCTCATCGATGCCCTCTCGCACCCTCATCGAAAAAGCCCAGTCGGCCCTTCACCTTCGCCTGCTCGCCCTGCAACGTCGCATCGTTGCACGCCGCACGGGCGCGATGATTGTCATCGGTGGCAATGATCGCCTCGGTGGTTCTGAATTAGCCAATCAACTCACGGAGTGGTTCGACTCTCGCACGGTTCGTATTTGCTCGCCCGACACCGCACTTGCGGAAATCGAAACAAAACCCTTCCTCTGGCCATACTGGCAACAAGCACCCGCCCAAGGTCACCTCACGATTGTTGTGGGCGACTGGACCACCCGCACCGCCCTCGCAGCCACGAGTAAAACGCTCAGTGGCGAAAGCCTACGTCAACGACTCAAGGCCCTCCGCTCACTCGAAGAAACTTTAGCCGCCAACGGAACGACCTTAGCCAAAATCTGGATCGAGACTCCGGAGAAATCTTTAAGGAAACGACTGCGCAACGCCGAGGACTCCGATGCCGAAGGCTGGGTCGTCTCCAGCAAAGACCTTCTCCTCACCAAGGGCAACGGACATAAAATCGCCCGCAGCATTCGCCCTCAAGCCTCAGGCAAAGGCATGAGCTGGAAAATAATTAATGGCTCAGACGGTAAGCACCGCGATCTCTTAGCCGGCCGTAGCATCTTGCAACAACTCTCCATCGGCCTTCGTCGCAAGCCTGCCAAAGTTCGCAAACCGAGCAACCGCACCCGCGGTCTTCTCGAGAGCCCGACCGCTCAACCGGTCTTAGAGAAAAAAGATTACAGCCAACAAATTTCGAAACTGCAAAATCGCCTCGGTCGACTCACCCGGATCGCCGCTAAACGCGGGCTCGCCACCGTCATCGCGCTCGAAGGCGTTGATGCGGCCGGCAAAGGTGGAGTGATTCGTCGCCTCGCTGCCAAACTCGACGCGGCACATTATCAAGTCCACCCCACCCCCGCGCCCACCGCCGAAGAAAAAGCCCGTCACTACCTCTGGCGCTTCTGGACCAAGGTTCCGCACGCGGGCCACGTCGCCATCTTTGATCGGTCGTGGTACGGACGTGTAGTTGTCGAACGCGTGGAAGGTTTTGCCCGCACCGATGAATGGGCCCGTGCCTACAGTGAGATTAATGATTTCGAATCCTGCTTAGCGGAGTCCGGTACCATCGTCTTAAAATTCTGGGTGCATATTTCGAAAGACGAACAGCTGCGTCGCTTCCAAGACCGCGAAAAATCTCCACACAAGCGCCACAAGATGACCAAGGAGGATTACCGCAACCGCAAGAAGTGGGACGATAATCAAAAAGCGGCGGAAGACATGATTGTGCGCACCGACACCCCGCATGCTCCATGGATTGTGGTGCCGGGCAATGACAAGCGCTTCGCGCGCGTCGCCGTCCTTAAGTCCGTCTGCCGCGCTTTGGCCGATCGCTTAGACTAAGCCACTCCGCCAGCCACCTGCGATGCGGACCGCTCAAGGCGGCTTCATCGAGCTGATCGACGGCCACCCACTCCCATTGCGCGGATCGAAGAAGGAATTTCTGCGTCGTCTTACTTAAGTTGATAGAAAATAAATTCTCCTCGTAGGTCACCTGGCCAATCGTGCGCCGGCGTACCAGCACCGGAGCGGCCTTAGTTTTTATATTTAAATGCAACAAGTCCGGGATCTCGGCTACGCCCGCCAATCGACGGGCCTTCGCATCCTGACGGTGTAGTAAAATTTTTCCGCCGTTCATAATGAGCGCACGCTGCACTTGTTGCGTCGTTCGCTTCTTCATTTCAAACTTCGGAATCTGTCTCGTAGTCCTTTGAGCCTTGGCGACACACCACTTGGACAACGGACACTTCACACAATCAGGCGCCGCCTTACGACAGACTGTCGCCCCCAACTCCATCATGGCTTGATTGAAATTTCCTGGGGATTGCCCGGCGATTAACCGATTGGCCAGCGGCGTAAAAAAACGTGCACCACTTACTCCGTTCTTCAACAGCCCGCGATGACCAGTCAAACGCGACAAGACACGAATCACATTTCCATCTACGACTGCAACGGGCTGATTAAATGCAATACTCGCAATCGCCGCAGCCGTGTAGGGTCCGACTCCTGGAAAATTTTGCCAAGCTTCCGCGGTGCGTGGAATTTCCTGGAGACTCGCGACCTCTTTTGCCAGCCGATGTAAATTACGTGCCCGACTGTAATATCCCAAACCCGCCCAGAGTTTCATCACATCCGCTTCGGTGGCCGTAGCGAGCGACTTAAAATCAGGCCAACGGGCCACCCACCGCTCAAAATAAGGGGTCGCCGTGGCAATCTGGGTCTGCTGACACATCAGCTCCGAAACCACCGTGCGATAGGCCGAAATTTTCTGCCGCCAAGGCATCGGACGCTGGTGCTTTATAAACCACCCCAACAAGGCCTTACGCACGGCCGGAGCCGCAGAAATCAGCTTTTGGTCGTTAGGTTTCATGGGATGGGGCTGGATTTAAATTCGGGGACGAGTAGACCTTGTCAGCAATGAAGCGTAAGGCAAAACCGGATTCTGATGAAGCCCCTAAAAAGGTTTCCATGCACACCGTTAAGTTGGACGCCAAACAAGCCGCCACCCTTCAAAAGATTCTTATAGAAAAAGGCTGGGTCTCCGCCGTGGTCGACCACGCCGCCTTCGCCTACAAGGGCCCGAGCGTTAACCTCGTGCATTATCAGTCCGGCAAATGCGTCATCTCCGGCAAAGGCACCGAAGAGTTTGTAAAATTCACCCTCGAGCCCGATGTCACCGGCCAGGCCCTACTGGGCTACGAAGCCGAATTAAATCCCGAATGGTTTGAAGAGCACGCCGGCCTCGATGAATCTGGCAAGGGCGACCTCTTCGGACCCGTGGTTTCCGCCTGCGTCATCGCCACGGGCGACATGGTCCGTGAGTGGATCGAACTCGGTATCAAGGATTCCAAAAAATTAACCGATACGAAAATCGCTGAACTGGATCGCGTCATCCGCGAAACGCCTGGCGTCTCCGTGCGCACCACTTTTGCGCGTATGGCCAAGTATAACGAGTTGCACTCGCGTTTCGGAAAGAATCTGAATCGCCTCCTCGGCTGGATGCACGCCACATCCTGCGAAGAAGCACTCAAGGGCTACGAATTGGCCCATGGTCGGAAACCTGTTTGGGGACTGCTTGATCAATTCTCCGAAGAACCCCTCGTGCAAAAAGAACTCGCCCGCAAAGGCGTGACGTTCGACCTGCGTATGCGTACGAAAGCTGAATCGGATCCCGTGGTCGCTGCGGCTTCAATCGTTGCTCGCGCCACGTTCGTCCGCGAACTCGAAAGGCTTTCTGCCGATGGAGGCGTTAATCTTCCCAAAGGCTCTGGCGCCGAAGCAAAAACGGCCGCGACCGAATTAGTCGGCCGACTGGGCCCCGCGATCTTAGTCAACTTTGCGAAGTTACATTTCAAGACCGCCTATGAAGCGCGCGGACTTGAACCACCCGCACCGAAACCATTTAAGGGCCGCAAGAAAGCGGAATAAGGGATGGCGTCACTCGTCTCCTTTGATCGCAAAAGGGGCCATGGACGCCCAGGGATTGCGGGTATCGATGAGGCTGGGCGCGGCTCACTCTGCGGACCCGTCGTCGCCGCCGCCGTCCTGCTTGATGCCGGCTTTTACGGCGAAGCAGGCTGGGTGCGAAAACTTTCGGGCGCAAATGATTCCAAAAAGCTTTCGCCGGCAAAACGCGCCGAGTTTCACGAAAAAATTATGCAGATGCACGGCGAAGGAAAATTGCGTGCGGTCTGGGCGCAGTCTTCGGTCCTCGAAATTTCAGCACATAATATTCTAGGCGCTACACGATTAGCCATGGGGCGCTGCGTTATGCAATTAGCCCAAGGCCCCCTCGCCCCACTCTTTCCCGCCGCGGGCACCGAGGGCGAATTATTCGGACGCAGTGATGAAAAGAATTTCTTGGTGCTCGTTGACGGACTGCCCTTGCGCCCGTTCGCCTGGACACATGAGGCTGTGAAAAAAGGTGATGGCAAAAGCCTCGCCATCGCCCTCGCCTCCATCATCGCCAAAGTTGAACGCGATAAACTCTTATTAGCGATGGAAGCCAAATATCCGGAGTACGGCTTTGGCACCCACAAAGGTTACGGCACGCCAGATCACGTCGAAGTCCTTCGGCGGCTGGGCCCTTGCGCCGAACACCGAGAATTATTCGTGCGCGGTATTTTAGCTGGCGAAGAGCCGCCACCCGAATCGCACCCCGAATTCGATTTTAATTAAAGGGCAACGGCGTCGATCAGTAGCCACGCCCAAGTCGCGACCACTCCGTCGCCCTTGGCATGCAGTCGATCGTAATCGCGAATGAGCGCACGCAAGGTGCCCGAACTCATCCGCGGCGCACCCGTTACGCCACTGCCATGCAATGACCGAAATAAATCCAGCGACGACGGGTAAGTTTCTTCGAGCTCTAAAACGCCGTGCGCTTTCACATCAAATTTCGCGTGACTCAATAATTTCAACCATTGCGCTTCATCGCGCCAACGCAGCGGGCCCTCGCCCATCAAGTCGCGCAATTCAAAAAGACAGGGATCACAAGGAACGCCTAAGAGTAAACGTCCACCCTTAGGTAATGCATGATGCCAATGACTCAAGACGACGCCAGGGTCTGCCGCCCAATGCAACAAACCCGAGGACGCTATTGCCGCTGTGGCGGGAATCTCGGTGAACGCATCACGCACCTTCCATTCGGCAAGGGGTACATTATCTTTTCCGACCGCGACCATTTCGGCCGAACCATCCGTGGCCTCTACCCTCACGCCTTGCGCTAATAGTGCGGCGGTTAAAAAACCCGTACCCGCACCTAACTCTGTCACCTTTGCCCCACGATGAAACGGCGCAAAGGCCGCAAGCGCTTCCGCGAATCGTCGCTGTGGAGCGGCATGCTCATCATAACTGCGGGCGCATTCGTTAAATCTCATGGCGATGATGGAGTATTTAAAAAGTCGGCGAGGTCGTGTCCGACGCCTTCGATTATCTGACAGCCGACAACCGCTTGGCAAACCCCCTCTGGATTTAATAAATTATCATTGGCGCCAACATAAGCTTCCCACCCTGCAGGCAAACCCTGGCGGGCAAACGAAACCAAAGCAATTCCGGCAGGTTCGGTTAAAATACCTAAACCCGCCAACAGGTATTCTTTTTCGTACGGCAATTCCTTATTCATCGTCGGATGCAATCCCGCGCGTTGACGAAAATCCGCCAGTGCGGCCAACGGCTCCTTCTCAACCCAGCGCTTCAACCAATGCACCTGCGTCTCCGAAACCTTTCCGCACTTTCCGTGCTCCGAGCAAAATGAAGTAAACGGTGCAATTAATAAAACTTGCTTAGGCAATTGCACCCCGCGCGCGGCAGCCTCGAGCAATAAGTGGGCACCGAGTGACCAACCAATCACGCGATCACAATTCGTAAGATGCTCCGCCGCGCCCATCACCGGCGGAAAAATCAAGTGTTCGGCATCAGGCGCATGCGCCACCGCGAGCGGACGAATCTCGTCCAACGCAATACCCCAACCACCTATCCACCCTATCTTCACAGTGCTGCCTCCTGCATGGCTTTAATAAACTTTTTTAAATCCGCAGCCGTTAAGCCACGTCGCAGTGAAATGCGCAATCGTCCCGTCCCGGTGGGCACCGTTGGTGGACGAATCGCTGAAACCCGAATGCCGGCCTCTTTTAGTTTTTGCGCAAAGTGCACCGTGCGCACCGCGTCACCCAGTATAACCGGAATGATGGGCGAGTGCCCAGCGGGCACGGCAAAGCCTGCCTCGCCCAGCGCCGCTCGCCACTCGTGAGAGAGCGCATGCAATGCCGAGCGTTCGCTGCCAATTTCCTCAACGCGTTGAATCGCCGCCAATCCGGCAGCTGCCGACGAGGGGGCGAGGTAAGTAGAATAAATAAATTCGCCCGAAAAATTAATCAGGGCTTCGCGCACCGCAGACTCGCGACTCAACACATACGCACCCTGCGAACCTAAAGCCTTACCCAAAGTGCCAACCACAATGTCGGCAGCCCCGCGTACGCCCTGCTCTTCTTGTAAACCCGAACCCGTCGCACCATGCCAACCCGTTGCGTGGGCCTCGTCCAACACCCAACAAAAACCGAAACGGTCGCGCAATTCCGACAAGCGTTTTAAATCGGGGCTATCGCCGTCCATTGAGTAAACGCTTTCGGTGACCACAAAAACCGCACCCGCATAATTAGCGGCTTTTATTAATTTTATTTCCAAAGTGTCCAGGTCATTATGCGGAAAGCGAACCAGCTTCGCCCCAGAAGATTCAATTCCCGAGAGCATGCTCGCATGCACCAATCGATCCGCTAAAACTAAATCTCCCTCGCGAGGTAATCCGCCCAAGACCGCCGCATTGGCGGCATAACCGGTATTTAAAATAATTCCATGCGCATAGCCATGCCATGCGGCCAACTTCTTCTCCAGCGCCGCATGTAAAGCGGTGTAGCCGCTAACGAGCGGTGATGCCGACGATGAAGCACCCCATTCTTTTAACGCCGCCGCGGCAGCCGCAACGACACTCGGGTCTTTGGATAAAGCTAAGTAATCGTTATCCGCTAAATTAAGTTCGGTCTCGCGACTGCCGCGTGCGTGCAATCGACGCAATAATCCCTGAGCCTCACGCGCAACGAGAGACTGCTTCAAACGACTGAGCCAAGCTGCACTCACTGCAATAAATATAAATCCGAAGCGAAAATCGCCTTCTGCTTTTTATAGCCCGACTCACCCGCGAGCTTAATCTTGGAACGCAATAAGCCATCGCGGTTCGTCGCTAATACTTCACGTGCAGCACGCGAGTGTGCCGCATTGAGCCATACGGCTACCGAGGTTTTAATTTTCTTCGATTTTAAGTAAGCCACCGCTAATCGGGCCTGATTGATGGCACCGAGACGGTCTTCGACTACCACGACGACCAAGCTGGGCTTAATCGCCTTAATAAAATCAGCCCAATCCAAACCCGAGGGATCAAGCGGCACGGCCACGCCACCCGCACCTTCAATCACTCGGTGCACGGATGCAGGCAACTTGCGATAAGCATCCAATAAGCGAGGCAGTGTAAGTTTCTTACCTGCTCGCTCCGCCGCCGCCAATGGCGCCAATGGCTCCGGAAAAGAAATCAGCGTGTGCGGCTCTGCCCAACTTCCAGCTGCGCGCGGTGCGTCTGCGGGACGGCCCACTCCCGCACCCGACTCCACTGGCTTAATCACCTGAACGCGACCCGACTTCGCCAAGCGACGCGCCAACAGACCCGCGACGTGAGTCTTACCCACGGCGGTGTCGCTCCCAGTGACGAAGATGACAGCCATAAATTATTTAGCCGAACAACCGCATCCACCATCCTCACAAGAATCCTCCGCGCCTGGTGCGGCGACGAGTTCAGCGGGGTTGGGCCACGCGGCCGCCTTGGCCGACGATGGAGCGATTTCACCGCGGTGCACGCGACGGGCCTCATCAGGGTGCAACGGGTGCAATCCGAGACGCTTCATTAAATTCATGTCCTCTTCGATGTCCGGATTTCCCGTGGTTAAAAGTTTCTCACCTAAGAAAATCGAGTTCGCACCCGCCAAGTAACAAAGCGCCTGTGTTTCGTCCGACATATTCGCGCGACCAGCCGATAGACGTACCATGGCCTTCGGCATCAGAATACGCGCAATTGCTACCGTACGCACAAACTCAATTGAATCGACAAATTTGCGACCGGCTAAAGGCGTTCCTTCAACCGCAACCAGAGCATTGATCGGCACCGAGTCTGGCTGCGGATCTAAACTCGCCAACTCAACCAACATCTTGAGTCGATCATCCACGGTCTCGCCCATGCCAATGATTCCGCCCGAACAAACTTCGAGGCCCGCCTTGCGCACATTCGAAAGTGTCTGCAAACGGTCATCGTAGGTACGCGTCGTAATGATTTTTGAGTAATGTTCACGAGAGGTATCAAGGTTGTGATTGTATACATCGCAACCGGCCGACTTTAAACGCGAGGCCTGCGCTTCAGTCACCATCCCCAGCGTACAACAGACTTCGAGCCCGAGACCTTTCACACCCGAAACGGTTTTCAATACGCTGTCGAATTGCTTGCCGTCCGCCACGCGACGCCAAGCCGCACCCATACAAAAACGCGTCGCACCACCCAACTTCGCACGCTGCGCATCTTGCAAAATAGTATCCGTTTCCATCAATGCTTCGGTCTCAACGAAAGTGTTGTGGTGCACCGATTGAGGACAGTACGCGCAATCCTCAGGACAGGCGCCAGTCTTGATCGACTTCAAGGTACATAGTTGCACGCCCGCCGGATCTTGGTGGGCTTGGTGGGCCTGCTGGGCCTTGAAAATCAAGGTGTTCAGCGGCAAATCATACAGGGCGCGGGCATCAGTTAGGTTAGGCATGGTTATTGGAATTTAGGAAATAGTGTGTGCTTCGAGCGTGGGTAAAATTTCGTCCACCGCCAATCGCACGGCTTTAACGAGGTGTCGAATTTCGTCCGACTTAATCGCAATGGGTGGCACAAATAAAATACTGTC
>CAIVVQ010000088.1 GCA_903909465.1 uncultured Opitutia bacterium
ATCCCCTCGGATGAGTTCACCGGTCGATGAGTAGACTTTAAAGGGCGATACAATTAGCGTGCCGCCGTCAGTGCGCAGCGGGATTTCCCCGTTTAAGTTTTCAGCAATGACCTTGCCGTCACGTTCTAACGTCAGTCCGACAATACTATGCGTACGCAGGGTTGTAATCTTTAGATCACCCTTCTCAAAGGTGAGCTCGGCCTCGCCTGTCCAATGTCCTTGCGTCGGGATAATGTTAGTCGACGAGAGCAGCGGGGCAAAGGTGGCGAGTTCGGCATCACTGGCGCTCACGGTTGCAGAGAGCGTTTCGATTTCTGTTCCCGATTTCCAGTTCAACGGCTTATTTAACTTCAAGGCGACCCCGTTGCCGTCGACAGAGAGTTTTTCGACGGTGAGTCCACGACTTGAACTTTTAACTGAAGATTGAATACGCCAAGCGGAGTCTAATCCCGGGCGAATATTTTTAGAATAAGCGCCGAGGTCGCTCCATTTAATTTTAAGGTCTGCTTCCGATTGCCAGTTCTGCGGATCGGATATGTTGGCAGTGACGGTTACTTTCCCCGTGGTGTTGCACTTAGGCAGTACACCTTTGAGCACGCCAAATTTAGTCGGGTCGAGTGCGAGCACGATTTCGCCATTTAATTCAGCATCTTTTTCGGCCAGAGAGAAATTCACCGCTGCTTGGTTGGTGGCGTCGTTTAGTTTACCATTTAAAATCAGGTGGCCCGAGGCATTGCGCGAGCCTTGGCAAGATAGGCTCATGCCTCCAGCCGCCGATGACGTTTCGCCCTTCGTGCTACAATCAATGTTTAGGGCCTTAATGTCGCGAATCAATTCCGTTAGACTCAAACCATGTTGCCCGAGTGGACGCTGGAATTCCCCTTGCAGTAAAATGTTCGCAGTCGGCTTAGTTTCTTTCGCCCCAGGCTTTGCATCGGTCCAGCTAATCGTGCCGCGTAGATCCACTCGTCCGGCGGAATCAATATTTGCGCCTTCGGCGTTAAAGCTAATTAATTTTCCCTCTTCGAGTGTAATATCTCCGGCGATGCTAAATGGACCAAGGTGAAAAGTTGGTATCGTTGACTTGCTGGCGGAAGTGTTTTTCTGCGCGGTTGGTTCTGATACTCTTGTTTTGGAAAGGTCGAGACTGAGACCTTTGATCGATAAACGATTCAGCGTTGGAGTACCGAGAGCCGACGCGATGAAGTCGGCCTGACCGTTGATAGATGTCGCTTTGATAGCGGTGCCGTCTTCGAGGGTGAGGTCGATTCCTTCGGCATTAAAATTTCCGTCGAGCGATAACTCGACTTTTTGGATGCCGCCTTTGATTTGTGCGTCGTGTAGCAAGCTCGCAACGCGCCTACCTAATGGCTCGGGTTTGAGTTCGGAATTAATCCAGAAAATGCCCAGGCCAGTGAGGAGGACTAAGCTTCCGGTAATCCAAAGGGCGATGCGCAGGACACGTGACATGGGAGACCCCGTGAGGATGAGAGGCGTACCCTGCTGGGCAACAAAAAGCCCGACGGAATTACTTCCGCCGGGCTGGTTTCATTGGCTGATGTCGGTCGACTTAGGCTTGGCCGTTGGTTGGGTCGGGTGTGGCAGTAGGCGGAGTGGGCGTTTGGCGTTTCACGCTGCGACCCGAGGCGATTTTACGACGAATCACGGCGTCTTCGTCTGCCATAACGCACCTGTTAACCACTTGTTCGAATGCGGCCATCTCACGGGCTTTGGCTCCGCGCACCATGTCGCTGCGACTGTAGCGCATTTCTTTCATCGCCATCACCATGTCGTCATCCAGTAGGTTTTTAAGGTAGGCGATTTTTTGTTTAGCCCAGTCGGTGAGATCGCTGCGGTTTTCGATTTCGGCGAATAATGCTTTGGCCTCCTTGTGTTTGCGACGACGCAGCAATTCTTCGACTTGTTCGAGCTTTTCCGAGATAACGGCTTCGCTGATAGCGGATGCAACCGCGGTGTCAGGTGCGAGAGACGCATAAGCAGCGAGGTCCACTTCGGGTAAGCTTAAGATTTGCGGGCCGTACTTTACGACCTCACCGTCCTTGGTGTGTGCGCGGAAGTTCACCGCGAGCAACTCATTGCCCTTAGCGTTTTGACCGATTTGCATTTCAACAACTGCAACGAGCGAAGCGCCCCAGGGCAGGGTGCCGAGTTTGCGTGCGCGGCTTGCTCCGTACTCTAATATTTCGCCCACTAGGCGGGCTTTTACGTCGCTTCCGCCTTGGATTTTAATTTCGACCTGACGTAGGTAACTATTGGAGAGAATGGCGAATTGCTGTTCAAACGCCTCATCTAAGTCGTCGGCCTCTTGTCCGAAATTGGCAACCCCTTCACCACATTTGGCCATGCCGGAAAGTAGGGATTCATTAAAGCCGTGGCCCAGTCCGATGGTTGAGGTGGTGATGCCTGCGCCGGCAATTTTGGTGACGCGTTCGAAGATTTCTTTCTCATCAATCACACCATGGTTGGCCTGTCCGTCGCTGAGTAGGATGACGCGTGCGATACGATCCTTCTTCATGAATGGTGCCAGTTGTTTGGCGCCTTCTTCCCAGCCCGCGAACAAGTCCGTCGACCCGCCAGAAGAAATCCCTTTGATCTCTTTAATAATATTTTGGGTCTCGATGGCAGACGTCAGCGCTTGTACGACGGTGACCTGACTATCAAAGGACACGATGGCGATGCGGTCTTCGGGACGGAGTCCGCTGACGATGCGTATCGCGCACTCTTTGGCGGTCTCGAGTGGTTTACCTTCCATGGAGCCGGAGCGATCGATAACGAGGGCGATATCGAGTGGGCTGCGGGGGGTCGCTTGGAGGTCGGCGGGTTTTTCAGGAGCAATGATGCGAACCAGGGCATGGGTGGCATCGGCGGCGGAACGGAGGAAGCCCTTTTTAAGGGGCAGGATTTCGATGGTAGGTTGTGACATGGAGTTTGAGGGAGGACCCCAAACATAACATGCCAACCACTAACTGTCAACAGTCACAAAGAAACTTTTATTAAACTGACACTAATTTGCAACTGTCAATACTTTGTAATCCTATTTAGCTCAATGATTTACGAAACTGCTCAACTAGTGAATTTATTTCTGCATTTGAAAGTGGCGGCTTTCCGTCGGTGTGGAGGTGTACTTCGCACCAGTGGTTAAGGCGCAGTCGGCTCCACCGTTCACGCTTAGGTTCGTCGCCTGCACTGGTCGGATTGAAGGCCAGGAGCTGCTGGAAAAGCACTTTGGCGTCGTCGCTCAAATCGTCGCGCATCAACTCCTTTTTAATAAATATCTTCAAAGCCATTGCTGGGCTTTCGGACTCGGAGATCTCCCGCATTTTTTGTGCGGCGCGGGAAGACGACTGCCTTGGCGAGGCGCCGAAGCTGGCATCTGATCCGGCCCTCATGGATGGCTTACTCCGGAACGAATTCGACTCCGCTACCAAATCGCGTCGGGAATCAAAAACCACCCGCTTTTCGTGGTCCACCATTTGGACGCGCGTTTTGAAGAGCAAGCGTTCCGCCTCAGTGGGCATGGCTAAACTATCGATTAGGTCACCGAGCTTTTCTAAGGAATTATTTTCGTTAAAAAGACTTTTAATGCGGTCGAGGTCCCAGCCGCGCTCGGAGAGGAGGCGGGCGAGCAGGAGTTGGCGGACCTGTATGGGACCGAAGTTCGCTTTGCGACGATCGTCGACGGCGCGGTCGGCTTTGCTCAAGAGGCCTTGGTAGGCGTAGAAGCGTACCAAGCGCTCAGTCGACTGGTGCTGGGGGCCGAAGCCGAGGGTACGTAATTTATCGGTAACGAACTGGGCCAGTTCTTCAGCTGAACCCATGAAGTCCGTGTCCCTAAGTTGTGCGGATGGCTTTAGCATCGTTCGGATAATTGAAGACACTCTACTGTCAGCATTTGAAATATAGCAATATCTTTATGTATTTGCGGTAATTCCGGGATTTTCCCTGGGGGTGGTGCGGCAGGGGAGTGGGGTATAAAAGAAACAGGCCGCCCGTTTCTGGGCGGCCTGTGCGAGCCGAACTCCTGAGAACCGATTAGGAGTTGTGGCTGTAACCTTCTTCGCCGTGGTCGGTGATATCCAGGCCGCGTGCTTCTTCTTCTTCGGTTGGACGGAGGCCGATCGAGAACTTGATCACGTAGGCGATGATGACGGTCGCGACAATCGAGAGCACCAGGGTTACGCCGACAGCTTTGAGCTGTTCGTTAACCAAGGTCTTACCGACGATGTCCTTAAGGTTTGTTGCAAGATTCGCATTTGCATCAACCGTGGCCAAGACGCCGGTGACGATAGCGCCCAAGGTGCCACCGACAGCGTGAACGCCGAAGGTGTCGAGTGCGTCGTCATAACCGAGCTTCGACTTGAGGTAAACCACAGCGAGGAAGGGAACAACACCCGCGAGTACGCCGAT
>CAIVVQ010000089.1 GCA_903909465.1 uncultured Opitutia bacterium
GGATACATTTTTCGGTCGCTGACAAATTGCGGGTCGCCCAGGAGCTGGATCGCTTTGGCGTGGCCTACATCGAAGGTGGCTGGCCGGGTTCAAGTCCGCGCGACATCGAGTTTTTTGCCGAAGCGCGAAAGCTAAAGTTTAAGCATGCGAAGCTCGCGGCGTTTGGTTCGACGCGTAAGAAGGGCGTACGTGCGAGTGAAGATGCGCAGGTGCGTGGCTTGCTCGATGCGCATACTCCGGTCGTAACTATCTATGGTAAAACCTCGGCACTGCATGTGCGCGAAGTTTTGCGCTGCACGCCCGAAGAAAATTTGGCGATGATCGCCGACACCGTAGCATTTTTAAAATCTCACGGTCGGGAAGTGATCTATGATTGTGAGCACGCCATCGACGGCTGGAAGGAAGATCCTGCTTATGCTATGGCGTGTTATCGCGCGGCGGCCGAAGCCGGTGCCTCACGCATTGTTTTATGCGACACTAATGGTGGCTCTTTACCCCATGAGGTGAAGGCTGCGACTTTGGCTGCGATAGCCTCTGTTAAAGCATCCATCGGCATACACACGCACGACGACTCGGGTCTCGCCTTGGCAAATGCCTTAGCATCGCTCGAAGCGGGTGCGGTGCAGGTGCAGGGCACGATGAATGGCATCGGCGAACGCACGGGTAATTGTGATTTAACCGCGGTTATACCGGTTGCCCAAATCAAGTGTGGCTGGAGTTGCGTGCCTGCGGCTTCGTTGCGTCGCTTGACTGCGCTCTCGCGCTTTATCGATGGGGTGACGAATCAAGCCCCAGATCCTCGCCGTCCGTGGGTCGGTGCAGCTGCGTTTGCACACAAAGGTGGGACGCACGTGGATGCGGTGCGAAAATTTTCTTCGGCGTACGAACATGTCGACCCAGCCGCGGTGGGAAATGCCCGCGATGTTTTGGTGAGTGATCAATCTGGGAGGAGTAACCTTTTATTGAAGGCAAGTGAGTTGGGTATCGAGTTAGACAAAGACGCGCCCTCGACGCGTGCGGCTTTAGATGAAGTCAAAAAACTTGAGCACCAAGGTTGGAGCTTTGAGGACGCCGACGCCTCGCTGGCCTTGTTGTTGCGTCGTCATCTCGGCAAAGCTGCAGCGGCGCCCTTCGACGTGGTGAATTATACGGTGTCGGTCCAAGGCGGGTCCAAAGACGCCTCGTGTGAATCGACCGTACGCGTGCGCATCGGGAAGCAAGAGTTTGTCACCGTCGCTGAAGGCGAAGGCCCCGTGCATGCCCTCGATCAGGCTTTGCGAAAGGCCTTGTTGAAGGCCTTCCCTAAACTTAAAAAAGTTCACTTGGCCGATTATAAAGTACGTGTGTTGGCGGGGCAGGACGGCACTTCGGCTAAGACGCGCGTGGTCGTGCGCTCCAGCGATGGTAAGCGTTCTTGGGGCACGGTGGGGGTGAGCGCCAACTTGGTAGAGGCCTCTTTACGGGCGATCGTGGATGGATATGCGCACGCTTTGCTGTGAACATTTATTGGTTTGAAGGGTTATATATCCTGCTTATCGATTCCTTAAGTTTATGCGTACGCAATTTCTCGCCCTCTTATTGTGCTTTGTGCTTGGCGTGCAAGCGGCTGAGCCCGTCGCTCCGAAGCTCAGTGTCGAAGAGCGTGTCGGCATTAATGATTTAGAAGCGGTTAAAGCCGTTTCTGAACTGGCTGCACTTAAGTCGGACGACGCTAAAGGGGTCGTCGCTAATAGCGGCAGGGTCGCTGTGCGTCGCTTAAGCAACCTCAGTTTTTTACCCGAAGGTCGAAAAGAAAAGTTAGACATCTATTTGCCGCCGGGGGAATTTAAGAAAAATCGGCCTGCGGTTTTATTTATTCATGGCGGCGGATTTAAAATCGGCGATAAAGCTGAATTCCGTTCGGCCAGTGTGAGTGCCGACCTCGCTCGTGAAGGGTATGTGGTGGCGAGTTGTAACTACGTTTTATTTTCTAAGAAAAACCCGGGCGTCTGGCCACAGAATGTGAGCGACTGTCGTAATGCGGTGCGCTGGTTGAGGCAGAACGCTGAAGCCTTAGGCGTGGACCCTTCGCGCATTGCGGTGGCAGGTGGATCAGCAGGAGGGTATTTAGCTTTGATGGTCGGATTTTCGGAGGACAAGGTAGAGTTGGGCGGCGACCCATCGGCTAAGGTTTCCGCTAAGGTTTCGGCGGTGATTAATATGTACGGGGTGACTGACTCTACTCAGCACGGTCAGGATACCCTTATAAGTGCGGGCCCCGACGTTATTAAATTATTTAGTCCGATCACACATGTGCGGGCGGATTGTCCGCCCGTCCTCATATTACATGGTTCGGCTGATCCCACTGTGCCCTTAAAGGAGTCGGAAGATTTAGTTAAGGCCCTGGCGGCGGTGAAGGCGGATTATGAGTTTATTGTGATTAAGGACGCCGCCCACTCCTTCGACCTTCACCCGGCGGGCGCGGGATGGGTTCGAACGTCGTCTTATAAGGGCGTTACGAAGGAAGACTCGAGTGGCTCGCCTGACATTGAGTCGGCAACGGCTGATTTTTTGAAGCGTACCATCGGTAGGTAAAATTGTAGGCGATAACGCTATTTACATCTTTGCAACAAACCGAAATGCTCGGTGTTTGCTTCTGTAGATATGCGTAATTTTTTAAGCGTAATCCTCTTCCTTTTTAGCGTTAGCTCGGCTCAGGCTAAAACCTGGCAAGGGCATTCGGGACCATGGGGTGAATTAACCATCTCCAGCATGTACTTGGAGGCACCCAATTCGGTCATTGATGTCATCGCTAAGCCTAACTCGGTGACCCGGTGGTCTTTTCCGGGAACCACGCCATCAGGTGTGAAATCAATTCTGATTAAGGCTGGGGTTCAGGGCGCCCTGGTTGAGGCGTTAACCACTACGCCGAAGTTAGTTATAAGCGGAAGTGATGTTTTGCTTTACCCAGGCTTGGATGACCTCTTGCAGTTGAGCACTGCCACCAGGGATACACTTTATGCTGAAATCGCTAAGTCCGAGCAGAACGAGCATTACTTCGAACCCGTTTATATTCTCAGTGATGATGCGGAAGAGTGGCTTGAGAAATCTAATTTAAGTAAGGCACAGAAAGAGACGTTCCGTCGGCTGGTGTGGCATCGGGCCAATGCCTTAGTTTTCAGTGATATTGAAGCGTTGCTCGGTCAGGCCGAATCGAAAGAAGAGATCGATAATACGATTCGTGCTGTGACGCGGAATCGCACCCTTTTAGTGAGTGAGCATTTCCCGCTAAAGAATCAGACGAATGAGGAATTTATTAGGTATTGGTTCGCAGGCCAGCCTGAGTCTCCGCGGATGACTTTCATTAAAGCCATAGCCAACGAAACCTCCATCGACGACACGGTAGATATTATGCATTTCTTTCCCGTGCTCATGCGCGAGCGCACATACACTTTTCCCAGCATTCGCGATGCCACGAAGGGCCGGATGCCTGATTGTCATTGGACTTCGCTTAACTTTTTCAACCTTGCGCCGCGGGACTATTATCGTAACACCAAACTTGCTGCACTTCAATTGACTGAATCTTACGATGCGGTGAGTGCGCCATACAGTTTCGGCGACGTTTTATGTTTCATTGATAATGGCAACGGATTGCACACCTGCGTCTATGTTGCCGACGACATTGTATTAACAAAGAATGGCGAAAACATTTTGTCCCCGTGGGTGTTGCTGTATATCAGCGATGTTTCGAAAATTTATAAACGAACACCGACGACCCAGATTCAAGGGTATCGTTTAAAGAAGGCATCTTAATTAAGCTGTCCCCGACAGGAATCGACCCTGTAACCTCGGTTTAGGAAACCAATGTTCTATCCGTTGAACTACGGGAACGCTTGTTGCCACCGTGTTATTTTTTTAGCCAAGGGGCAAGCCTGCAGGCACCTTTCTTGACATCTGTGGAATGTGGCTAAATTGAACGCTGTGAGCGCATTCTTTCTCTTAGCCAATACGCCCCTAGTGGTGCCGGCTTGGGCTTGGGTTTTGTTCCTGCTTTTTGTGACGGGAATGTTGGCTCTCGATTTAGGGGTCTTTAAGCGAAACTCGGAAGAGGCCCCTAGTTTTAAAGAGGCTTTGGTTTGGTGTATGGTTTGGGGCTCCTTGGCGGTTGTCTTCGGCTTTCTTTTATCCCTCTGGCACGGACCCGAGACCGCTGAACTTTTTGCGGCTGGCTACTTATTGGAGTTGGCACTCTCGGTGGATAATTTATTTATTTTCATTTTAGTCTTCGCGCATTTCCGCATCCCGCAGCACTTACAGCACCGAGTTTTATTTTGGGGAATATTTGGTGCGGTGACGATGCGAGCATTATTTATCATTCTCGGCGTGGCGGCGGTGGATCGCTTTGTTTTCTTGTTACCGATTTTTGGATTAATCCTAATCTTCACGGGGAGTAAAATGGCTTTCACACACGATGCAGATGAGGGCAAGGGCGTCACCGAGGGGTTTATGGTGCGCACGGTTCGCAAGCTTTTCCCGACGACTTCAGAATTACACGGCAAGTCCTTCTGGATTAAAGAGAACGGACGCCGAATTTTTACGCCGCTCTTTTTAGTTTTAGTTATCATCGAGTGTACGGACCTCGTTTTTGCGATCGACTCGATCCCCGCTGTTTTAGGTATCCTGCCAACCGGCATGTCACTGGAGGAACGTCGCTTCATCGCCTTCACCTCCAATATTTTTGCCATCATGGGTCTGCGTTCGATGTATTTCGCGATTGCGGGCTTCATGCATTACTTCCGTTTTCTTAAGTTGGCGTTGGCGTGTATGTTGGTCTTTATCGGCCTGAAGATGAGCCTGACTTGGGCGGCATCGGTCAGAACCACCGAAGGCTTGGTCCACGCGTGGCTACCGACCGCATTTTACCAAGACGGCGCGGTTCATATTCCTACGCAGTTTTCGCTTTCGGTGATAGGGGTGGCCTTGATTCTCGGCATCGGCTTTTCGGTGGCCATGCCCAAGAAGAAATAAGCCAGTTTTGGTGTTTCCACTGGGACTTATCTTCGCCACGCTAAAAGCGTGTTTCGTGGACGCTATCAATTTTACCGACCCCACCTGAAGGGGAGTCGTACCTTGTTGGTGTCGGCTTTTATTTTCGGTATCCTTTACGCGGCGAGCAGTTCCCTTGGTTTGCCTTTTTTAATTGGGAAAGTTTTACCCACGGTTTTTGGCGACGAGGTTCAACGGGCGAGTCCGCTCATCACTTATCCGCATTGGATGGGGTGGTCGCCGGTATTTCTGCCCAAGGGTTATGAAGTCACCTTTGCGGTCGCATTCCTGCCGTTGGTATTCCTGGTTCGGGGAGTTTCCGAATTTTTTTCGGGTTACTTATTAAATCTAGCTGGGCTGCGAGTGGTGGAATCGGTCCGTCGCACCGTGTTTGCGAAGTTACAGCAAATGCACCTGGGTTTTTTCGGTCGGATGTCCGTGGGCGATTTACTCGCCCGGGTGATCAATGATGCCAACTCGGTGCGACTCGTTTTGGTCGACATCTCGAATGATATTTTGGTGCAGCCGTTGACGATGTTGTTTTCGGTAGGCTACGTGATTTGGCTCTGCCTTTCGAAGCCACAGGGGGCTTGGTTCCTGTTTTGTTTATTGGTCGTTCCACTTGCCGTCTTTGTGGTCCGCTGGATCGGCACGGCGATTCAGAAGCGAGCGACTTCGGGTCTGGTTTCAGCTTCTGATCTCAATAGTATTACGGTGGAAAACTTGCAGTCGGCGCGCGATGTGCGTGCCTATGGCTTGCAGGGGCGTGAAGTGGCACGCTTTGATTTAGCGAGTCACGAGGGCTTACGTATTCAGGCTAAATTAGTGCGTTACGAAAAGGTATTATCGCCAGCGCTAGAAATTTCAGCCGCAGCCGGCATTGCCGTGGCTATCGGCGTTGGGGCAAAAGTAGGTTTTAAATTTGAAGAGCTCCTCTCGCTGATTACGGCCTTCTACATCGCCTATGGTCCGATCAAGCGCCTTGGCTTTGTAAGTAATCGCCTGCATATGGCTGAACCAGGTTTGGTGCGATTGGAGGAAATTATTAAAGCGCCGATTGAAGTGGCCGACTTGCCGAATGCGAAGTCGCTCGGTCGCGTCCGTGGCGACGTCAGCCTAGAGGCGATGTCGTTCTCTTACGGAGCCGAAAAAGTTTTAAATAATATTTCACTTAAAATACCGGCTGGGCAATCGGTCGCCTTGGTGGGCCCCAGTGGTGCGGGTAAAAGCACCTTCGTGAATTTGGTGCCACGATTCTTCGACCCTCAAGAAGGGGTGATTAAGGTGGACGGGCATGATTTGCGTTCAGTAAAGCAGGCGGACTTACGAGCGAACATTGCGCTCGTTTCGCAAGAGCCTGTTTTATTTAACGAGAGCATTGAAGAAAATATTCGTCTCGGTCGGTCGGGTGCGACGAGCGAGGAAGTGCGTCAGGCGGCTCGCTTGGCGGGTGCTTTGGAGTTTATCGAAGCGCAGCCGCAAGGCTTCCAAACTTTGGTGGGTGAGCGCGGGTCGCGTTTATCGGGCGGACAACGTCAGCGTGTATCTATTGCCCGCGCCTTTTTGAAGAATGCACCGATTTTAATTTTAGATGAAGCGACTTCGGCATTGGACACGGACACGGAGCGAAGCATTCAACATTCATTGGCCCAACTGATGCAGGGGCGGACCACGCTGATTGTGGCGCACCGTTTCAGTACCATTCGCGACGTGGATCGCGTGTTGGTCTTTGATAATGGCCTTATTGTTGCCGATGGGCCGCGCGAAGAAGTTTATCGCACCAACGAGCTCTTCCGTCGCCTCTGGGATAATCAGTCGCAAGGAGTGGCGTGATGCGGATTCTGGTAATTAAATTTTGTGGATTACGTGGGAGTCTAGCGGCTTCGGCTAGTTTTCGCGCCATCAAGGAATTACACCCGAGTGCGGTGGTTACGTTTGTAACTTTACCGGGCTCTGAGCCAGCGGCTCGGGGTTGTCCGATGATTTCCGAAACCATCGGGTATGATCTAAATTCGGGCATGGGTGCCGTCTTGGCTTTTTTGGGGCACGTGCGCCGTCAGCGCTTTGATGTCGCCATTGCGCTTTCCCCGCATCACCTGGCCCGTCAAATGGTAGCCTGGAGTGGGGCACGTCGACGCGTATGCATGGGTCGGGCTCCATTTTATTTGGCACCTTTCTTTCATCAGCAAGTGATGGGCCTTTGGGTCGATCCGCATGAAGCGGCACGCGACTATGCGGTGCTGAGCGAGGTTTTCAATTTACCGACGGAAGTTCCCACGATGTGGTTTGCGCCGTCGCGCATGGATGAGCACGGCTTACTGGTCGATCCCAAGAAGTATTTAGTCATTCACCCTGGTGCTTCGCACCCTGAGCAGGTTTTGGAAATCGATAAATGGGCGGCGGTGGCACGAGAGCTGATTGCTGTGGGCGTGGTGGAACGAGTGGTGGTTTCTGCGGGTCCATCAGGTTCAGAGAAAATCATGGCTGAAGCCTTGTGTGGCTTAATTGGCCCAGTGGCGCAATCGACGCGCGGGCAACTCACTTTTTCACAGTTGGCTAAACTCTTACAAGATGCGCGAGTTTTCTTGGGTGCAGATTCAGCGGTGTTGCAATTAGCAGCGGCCGTGAAAGTGCCCGTTGTGGCGGTCTTTGGCCCGTCGGATTACGGTCGCGCCCGTCCGTGGGGTACGCTCAGTCGCACGGTGAGAATCGATACGACAATTTTCGAAGGCGAAGACACGACGGACTATCGGGCGCGGATGGATCGAGCCTTGAGCCGTATCACGCCCGGACAAATTGTTCGTGCCACTGAAGAAGTGCTGCGCATTGCTGGATAAATTTACACCGTCACATGTCTACACCTTTGCATTATGACGCCGTAATTATTGGCGCTGGCATGTCCGGCTTAGCCGCGGCGGTGCGCTTAAGCATGTACGGACAGAAGGTCTTACTTTTGGAACGTCATAATGCGGCGGGCGGACTTAATTCTTTCTACGCACGAGGCGCTCGGAAGTACGATGTCGGCCTCCATGCCTTGACCAACTGGGTGCCCGAA
>CAIVVQ010000090.1 GCA_903909465.1 uncultured Opitutia bacterium
CTACCCGTCATCTCTCGGACCTATACTTCGATGATCAACGTAGGGGGTCTCAAATGAAATCCATCTTCCCCTGGCTCCTGATCACCATTGCTGCTCACGCCAGCAATATTCAGGTGGACCTTAAGGTAGTCGATGAAAACGGACTACCACTACCCACTGCCCTCACCACCATCCAATGCCGTGCCATTAACTCCGAGGAGCCAAACGAATTTACCGGGGAAACCAATCACGACGGAAAGTTTTGCAAGAAAGTAGAATCCTGGAGCGGCCTCTACCTCGAAGCGAAAAAAGAAGGTTATTATACGGCACGACTCTACGATCAGCCGGACGAGACCGACCTCACCCAAGAAATTATTTTACCCCGTCGCATCAATCCGCGTCCACTCGACGTAAAATTTTACAACGCCAATCCCGACCGCGGCCTGCAAATTCCGAAAATCGATGAGTGGTACAAGTACGACTTGAAAGCAGGCGACTGGCTCACACCCCACGGCAAGGGCACCGAGGCGGACCTTCGTATGAGAATATCCTTTCCGAAAGACCCTAACGAAATGCAACTCGAACTCTCAGCAGTCGATACCAACGGCGGCTTCGTCGCGCCCGCTCGACTGCTCAAATACTCCGAACTCAAGATGCCGCACAACGCACCCGCAAATGGTTATCAAAAAACACTCACGCTCACAACGGGCGAAGACCCGATGGACACTGCGTTATTTATTCGCTCACGGGTTGAGACCGACGCCAAAGGTAAAATTATTTCCGCCCATTATGGGAAAATTCAAGGGCCAGTGCTCATCAATCGTCGAGGTACCGTCGCGTTCACACATTATTTTAATCCCAACGCCAACGACCCCAACCTGGAGTTCGATCCATCGCAAAACTTAATCGATGATTCTGCTAATCCGCCACAGCTCGCGCCTTAACGCAGCGACTTCTTCCACCGAGCGATTTCCTTGGCGACGGTCTTAGGTCCTGGCATGCCGATATTTTCCCGCGCGGCAAAAGCCCGCTTCAAATTAAAGACTTCCCGCCAGCCCTTCGTGAAAGCTTTGTCGGCCGACTGCGCAGCGACATCTGAGAGTTTATCGAGCGGTACTCCCGATTTCTCGGCGACTGCGACCAACCGACCGACGGCATGGTGTGCGTGCCTAAAGGGCATACCCTTTTTCACGAGCCAATCAGCCAAATCTGTCGCAAGCAAGGCGGGGTCGGACGCTGCGGCCAAGCATTTCGCTTTATTAAATTTCGTTCCCGCCAAGGTCGACGACGCCACTGCCAATGCGAGTTGCAATTGATCCGCTGCGTCGAAGAGCGGCGGCTTATCGTCCTGCAGGTCCCGATTATACGTGAGCGGCAGCCCCTTCGTCAGCGTGAGCAAATGATTCAGCGATGCTTGGAACCGTGCGGCCTTACCCCGAAGTAATTCCATCGAATCAGGATTCCGTTTCTGCGGCATCAACGATGAGCCCGTGGAAAATTCATCAGGCATCCGTGCAAAACCAAATTCAGCCGATGACCATAAAATCATGTCTTCCGCCAGCCGCGAAAGGTGCACGCCGCAAAGCGCCGCTGCGAAAGCAAAAGTAGTCGCCGGATCCCGGTCCGCCACCGCATCCATCGAATTAGTCGTCACCCGCGGCTTACCTTTCGCATCCACAAAGCCTAAAAGTTTTGCGGTTACATTCCGGTGAATTGGCAAAGTCGTTCCCGCGATTGCGCCCGAACCGAGCGGACACCAATTAGCGGCATCCGTAACCGCGTGAAACCGCGCCCGATCCCGTGCAAACATTTCGACGTAAGCCAACAAGTGATGCGCTGCCGAAACCGGCTGCGCCCGTTGCAAGTGCGTGTAGCCGGGCATAATCA
>CAIVVQ010000091.1 GCA_903909465.1 uncultured Opitutia bacterium
ACATTTCAAAAAAGGCGTCAAGCACATCGGCATCACCCTCATCCATAGTGGACTCATCCTCTTACTCGTCGGCGGCTTCGTCACCGCCGCTTATCAAGAAGAGTCGGCCATGGTGATTCCTGAAAACGATTCACGGAATTATACCGAAGCGTTTCGCGACTTCGAACTCGCCGTCATTCAACACGGTTCCACCGACCGCATGACCGTCATACCCGATGCGTTACTGCGCAACATCAAGGGCTCTGAGTCTGTCACACTCAACAACACACCATTCGAACTCAAGGTTACTCAGTACCTGCCCAATTCAATTTTACGGGCCCAATCGCAAATGCCCGACGCACCTGCAGTTGCAGCGACCAAAGGTATTGCAGCTAACACCGCCATGGCCCTGCGATCCGCCCCCGAGAGTTATAGCGACACAATCGGCAATACCCCGAGTGCCGTCGTTGAGCTTTCAGCGAATGGACAGTCCCTCGGCACCTGGCTACTTAACAGTCAACTCACCGAGTCCTTCCCAGCGCAAACATTCAGCTATCAGAATCAAAACTTTGAAATCAACCTGCGCCGCCAACGCACTTACCTACCCTTTAGCGTTAAGCTCAATCGTTTCACCCACGACAAATATCCCGGAACCGAAATTCCCAAGCGCTTCGCCAGTGACGTGGAAGTGAGTAGCGAAACAGGAAAATTCCCTTTCAATATTTCGATGAATCAACCCATGCGTCATGGTGGGATGACTTTTTATCAGTCGAGTTTTGGTAACACAGCCGATGGCAAAAACCTCAGCGTGCTGCAAGTCGTGCGCAACCCTGGCTGGCTCCTTCCCTATGTTGCCGTGAGCCTCATGTCACTCGGCCTACTCTGGCACTTCGGCGCTTCACTATTTAAATTCCTCACCCGACGTTCCAGTCAGTCAGTCGCAGTAATTTTACTATTATTCTCACTTCCAACCATCGGTCAGGCTGCAACTGAGTGGGATTCACGTGAACTCGGCAACCTCCCCGTGCAAAGTGGCGGCAGGATCATCCCCATTGAAACCCTCGCCAGTGGTTCGCTCCTGCAAATGCGTGCCCGCCGCGAAATAGCCCTCACCGAAATCGAAGCCGTTGCCTTCGGACAAAAGCCTTCAACTTGGAGCGCCGAACAACGCGCGACCATCACCCGAGAATTACCAGAGATTAATGAAAGTATTCAGGCCGCCCTGGAATTACGTCCGGTCAGATTACACGGTCGCAACCTCAACGCGACCGACTGGCTCATCGAAGTCTGCTTCCGCACCCACGTTGCCCGCTTCTTACCCGCCTTCCGCATCGATCACCCAGTCGTCCTTAAAATGGTCGGACGTGATCCAGAAAAAACTAAATTCGCTACTTGGGACGACATTATTAAAAATAGCGAAGCCATCACACGCGCTGCGGAAAAATCCCGCAACCTTCCACAGGCCGAACGAGAATCTGAGGATCGAGCATTGATTCAATTAGAGAGCGCTGCGAAACAGTACGCGCTGCTGACGATGACATTTATTCCTGGCGACCTTCCCGCCGAGATTCCTCCACAGCGCGAATACGAAGCCTGGCTCGGCTCACTCAATGCCGCCGCCATTCAAATGCAGAAGAGTGGCAACACGGGTAGCAATGCACCCGCGTTTGATAAAGACCTCCAGGAGAATCTGAAAATTCTGGTGCAACGCTACCAAGACTTTGCCCGCGATGGTGCCATACGTGTCGTTCCACCTAAAAATCCATCCGATGCAAGTTGGGATAACTTAGGTACCGCCCTGCTCTCCGTTATCACGGAACGTGCGGCACACCGTGCTGCCCTAGCCACCGATGGCACCCTCACGCGTTACGCCCAATTCGCAAGTGCTTGGCGCGAGGGCAATGATGATGAATGTGCCAACCAAGTGCGTGCATTATACGCTGCACACGTCGGACCGTGGACCAAGCGCACCGATGCCGAGACCACCTTCAGTCGACTGCAACCCTTCTACTGGCTTCTGATCGCCTATGTTGTGGTAGTCTTAATCGTGATGGGATGCTGGGTGACGGGAAAAAATCACCTCCTCTCTTGGGCCTATGCGTTATTGGTTAGTATATTTATCCTGCACACCATCGCCCTCGGCATGCGCATGTGGTTACACGAGCGTCCACCGGTAACTAATTTATACTCATCCGGAATTTTCATCGCCTGGGCAGCCGTTCTACTCGGTGTCATTCTCGAACGGATTTGGAAAAACGGTATCGGTGCCGCCGCCGCGGGTATCAGTGGATTCATGTCACTCATCGTGGCCCACAACCTCGGACTTTCAGGCGAAGATAACCTCGAAAGTGTTCGTGCGGTACTCGATTCTAACTTCTGGCTCTCAACACACGTCACCACCGTCACCCTCGGCTACTCCGCCACCTTCGTCGCAGGCCTAATCGGTGCCCTGCACCTATGGCTGCGAGCCTTTAAGGCCGACTACCATGAAGGCGATGCCGTCGCTCGCGCCGCCTACGGCATCCTCGCGTTCGCCACGCTCGCAAGTTTCATCGGCACAATGCTAGGCGGCATCTGGGCGGATCAAAGCTGGGGACGATTCTGGGGTTGGGATCCAAAAGAAAATGGCGCTGTATTAATTGTGCTGTGGTGTGCGATCTGCTTACACGCTCGCTGGGGCGGACTGGTTAAACGCGAAGGCCTCATGCAAATGTTGGTCTTTGGAAATATTGTTACCAGTTGGTCGTGGTTCGGCACCAACCTTCTCGGCGTCGGATTGCATAGCTACGGATTCACTGAATCCGGTTTCCAGTGGCTGAGCATTTTCGCACTCTCACAAGTCGCCCTCATCGCCCTCGGTTGGCTCCCCGCCCGCAATCACACCAAGGACGTATTGAAATGACCGTATCGTCTCAATGGTTCTGCATCAAAGCCAAACCTCGCCAAGAGGCAGTGGCCGTTCGCAACCTTCGAGCCATCGGTGAAATTGAAATTTTGTTTCCACGCGTCCGTCGTACCCGTCGTGGACATGAAAAGAATCGCGAAGTGATCGAACCGCTTTTCCCGGGTTACCTTTTTGTAAAATTTAATCCGGAAGAATACCACGGCTCCGTTCGAAGCACCCGCGGTGTTCTTCACCTCGTCAGCCAAGGCGGACAAGCAGTGGATGTACCCATTAAGGTAATCGACGAACTGGCTGCCCTGGGATCTGAAGGCATTCTTTCCATGCTCGATGCCGAACTAAAAGTAGGCACAAAAGTTCGCATCATTCGCGGCATCTTCTCGGGCAGCGAAGGCGAAGTCATTAAACTCGCCACCCCGCAAAAGCGTATCGCCATCTTAATGTCGCTGCTTGGCGCCGAACAATCCGTTGATCTGGCCGTGGATGATATTCAAGAAATTCAATCCGAGGACTGAGATGATTCACGACTTACTATCCCAATCGTCTCGTTACGAAAACCTTCACCCCAGCTTCCCTGCTGCGTTTGCTTGGCTTAAAAATTTCGACCCTTCAACGCCCGATGGTAAATACGAAATCACTGGACCCGACTGCGTGGCCGGCGTCCAACGTTACACCACTAAACCGAGTGCCGAAAAGAAATGGGAAGCCCACCAAATCTTTGGTGACATTCAAGTGGTGTATTTTGGTGATGAGACGTGTGGCCACACCGACGTGACTCACCTCAAGAGTTCCGAAGCCTACTCCGCCAGCAAAGACGTTGAAAAATTCGTGACACCCACTTTTCCCACCACACAACTTCACTTGCGTAGCGGTTATTTCACGGTTTTCTATCCTCAAGACGCCCACCAACCGGGCGTCACCCGCGACCAGTCGACCGAAGTCCTTAAGGTGGTTATTAAATTTAAGCTCTAATTAATTCTGGCGAAAAGGCAGGAGACACCTTAAGCCCATAAGCATGCCTGAAGCTTGCCGACTCATCCTCGCTCTCGATGTTGAAACCAAAGAGGAAGCACTGGCACTGGCCCGCCCACTCGCGGGCAACTTGGTTTGGGTCAAACTCGGCCTCCAACTTTTCACCCGCCACGGGCCATCCATCGTCGATGAATTTCACGCCCTCGGCTTCAAGGTTTTTCTGGATCTTAAACTACACGACATTCCCAACACCGTCGCTTCGGCTATCAAGAGCTTGAAGGGTCGCCCCTGCTCCCTCCTCACCCTACACGCCTGTGGTGGACCCGAGATGCTTAGTCGCGCCATCGAAGCCGCCCGTGAATCCATTCCCGACTGTCAGTTGCTCGCCGTGACCGTGCTTACCTCGATGGACCAGGCCCAACTCAATGCCGTCGGCATCACACGCACACCCGAGGAACAAGTCCGCGTCCTTGGTCGTCTTGCCATTCAATCCGGCGTTCACGGTCTAGTCTGCTCGCCACTCGAGCTCCCGATACTGCGCCAAGAACTCGGCACCCAACCCGTCCTCGTGACCCCAGGCATTCGTTACCCAGATGCTAAGGGTGATGACCAAAATCGAGTCATGACACCCGCCCAAGCTGCCACCAGTGGCGCCAGTTTCATTGTTGTGGGTCGTCCGATTCTTAAAGCCGAAGACCCATCGGCCCAGACCCTCAAAATTCGTCGCGAAATCGGCGAAGTAAGGTGAAGTCAAAGAAAGACATTTTAATCTTACTCGCTGCCGGCTCTGCCCGTCGCATGCAGTCCGCCGTCGACGATAAGACGCTCGCCAACCTCGCAGGCAAACCCGTCTTTCTTCACTCCTTAGAATCTTTTATAGCTACGGGATTAATTGGCACTGTTATCATCACCTACCGCGACGCACCACAGTTAGAACGATTCAGAAAATCCGTCGAACGTTTATCAAATAAATTAGACGTAGAAATACAGTTCGTTCAAGGCGGCGAGACCCGACAAGATTCCGTGCGTGCCGCCCTCGAAACCTGCACCGACCACTCGGGGATTGTGCATATTCATGATGCTGCTCGGCCATTGGTGACTGCCGCTGCCATTCAACTGGTACGCGCCAAGGCCCTTGAAACGGGAGGCGCCATTTTAGCCGGTCGCTCCTCCGACACCGTAAAAATTTCGCATCAGGGCAATGCATCGGTCGAGAGCTCGCCCGATCGCGCCTTGGTCTGGACCGCCGAAACACCACAAGTTTTCCGCACCCAAAGCATTATTAAGGCCTACCGTAAAGTCGCAGAGCTCGGACGAAAAGTGACGGACGATAGTTCTGCTGCCGAAACTATCGGACAAGAAATCTCGTTGGTCGAAAATCCGAGCGTTAACCTTAAACTCACTCGTCCCAGCGATTTTCTCTTGGCCGAAGCGATTCTTAAAACGCGCTGAGATTAGTAACCGGCCTGACGCAACGACGCGTCTAGCTTAGTTTGGAAATCGACAATATCCGTCTGTGAGGGTCGATACCCAGGGGTGCGCGGCACCATACCCGGACGACCTTCCATATCGAGGTACCAATCCGCCACCTGCGCATCGGAGAAGGTAACGTTACCGCTGACCATCGCACCTGGACGGGTAATCGCATCAACTTCAACGCGAACACCACCGACTGGCGCCGCAGCTGGCTCGGCCACCACATCTTCAACCTTATCGGCCTCTGGCTTTTTAGGTTCTTCTTTTTCTTGCAGCGTCAGGTTTAAGTCATCGACCAAAAATCTCACATCAAGAAATGTCATGGCGATTCCGAGCTCAGACGAGAGACGGGTTTGTACGCTGGAAAGGGACGCCCCTTCACTCACCCACTGTGCGACCGTTGAAATTTGTGCCGGAGTCAATTTAGCCATACCCCAAACTGGGTGACCCCCGCTTCTTTTTCAAGCGTGTCGTCGCTTATTCGTTGGATTTTATACCTAACACCTGCAAATTAGGGCCATGCAACCACCGCTAACTTGGGAAAAGCAAGGTGACTTCACCGATATCGTTTACGAAAAGGCCCAAGGGGTTGCTCGCGTCACCATCAATCGCACCGATCGACGCAACGCATTCACGCCCGATACGGTCGCGGAAATGATTAAAGCCTTCAACGATGCGCGCGACGACCACACGATTGGCGTCGTTTTACTCCGAGGCGCTAATCCACAAACCGATGGTAAATTTGCCTTCTGTGCGGGCGGTGATCAAAAAATTCGTGGTGATCAAAAAGGTGGCTATGTCGGCAAAGATGGCGTGCCCCGTCTCAACGTTCTCGATTTACAAAAACTCATCCGCTCCATGCCTAAAGTCGTCATCGCTCTGGTGGCAGGCTACGCCATCGGTGGTGGACACGTCCTGCAGGTGATTTGTGATTTAACCATCGCGGCCGACAACGCTATCTTCGGTCAGACCGGCCCGACGGTCGGAAGTTTTGACGGTGGCTTTGGTGCATCCTACCTAGCCCGCATCGTGGGTCAGAAAAAAGCCCGTGAAATTTGGTACCTCTGCCGACAGTACAATGCGCAAGAGGCCTTGGATATGGGTTTAATCAATACCGTCGTTCCCTACGCACAACTGAATCAAGAAGGTGAAAAGTGGGCCCTCGAAATCATGACAAAAAGTCCATTGGCGATTCGCTGCCTTAAATCGGCCTTCAACGCCGAACTCGATGGCCAAGCCGGCATTCAAGAACTTTCCGGGAACGCCACCCTACTCTATTACCTTAGCGAAGAAGGTGACGAAGGCCGTAAGGCTTGGAATGAAAAACGTCCGCCAAACTTTGGGAAATTCCCTTGGCTCCCGTAAACCCCATTCGCGTCACCGAACGCGCACAGGCACTGGCGGGTGAAGTCTTGAAGCCCGGTGACATCGCCATCGATGCCACCGCAGGCAAAGGACGTGATACTGCATTTCTAGCCATGGCCGTCGGCCCTAAGGGACACGTTCACACATTCGATGTGCAAGCTGAAGCCATCACCGCGACCCAAAACCTCATCGATGCAGCCGGCTTAAATTCGCTGGTCACCCTACACCACCGCTCACATGTGGAAATCTCCGAAGCACTTCCCGCTAATCACCAACACCAAGTCGGTGCGGTGCTTTTTAATTTGGGCTACCTTCCCGGCAGTGATCAGAAAATTGTGACGCAACCCGCCAGCACTTTACATGCGCTACAGGCTGCACGGGACCAAATCCGCCCAGGAGGACGTATCATTTGCGTTACTTACACCGGCCACCCGGGAGGCACCGATGAATCCAACATCGTTCTACAATTTGCCGTGGCTTCCGAAAAAGCAGGTTATACTATTAGTAAAGTTGGTTACTTCACCGACTCAGCCAAACCCTGGATTCTCGTCGTCACCCGAACATGAAAACCATCTACGAAGTCCATGGCATGCATTGCGGGGCCTGTGTAGATAAAATTCAAAAAGCACTTCAACCGTTTGCCAGTGCTGAAGTGTCTCTTAACCCACCACGTGCGACTTTGTCAGGCGACTCCATCCCTGAACTCGGTCAACTCAATCAAGCACTCAAGTCTGCTGGCTATTACCGACTTTCGGAATTGGCGGATCATTCAACTACGGTTACAGATAAATCGTGGTTCCAAACCTACCTGCCACTACTACTCATCGTCGGCATCCTCAGCCTCGTTTCCTTTTACTCCATCCATAACTCATCCGATTGGATGCTGAATTTTATGGCAGGTTTCTTCATCGTCTTTGGGACGTTTAAGCTCTTCGACTTGCGTGGCTTCCAGAATGCGTACGCCTCGTACGATTTACTCGCGAAGCAATACCCGACCTACGGCCTCGTCTACCCGTTCATCGAACTGGCACTCGGATTCGCCTTCTTATTCCGCTACCAAATCACCTTCACACTCTACGCCACCATCGCCGTTATGACAGTGGGTAGCCTAGGCGTACTGCAAGCCCTTCGCAATAAACAGGCCATTCGCTGCGCCTGTCTCGGGACCTCGCTCAACCTCCCGATGTCTACCGTAACCTTAGTAGAAGACTTAGTCATGGTACTCATGTCGGTCGCCATGCTTCTCGCATGAGCGGTCGGATTATAATCACCGGTGCAAACGGCATGGTCGGTCGTGCGCTGACTGCCCTATTGCAAAATCAAGGCTACACCGTCGTACCCTTTAGCAGTCGAACCAATGCATCCAATGGAATGAATGCAACCACGGGATGGATTGATAAAAAATGTTTAGAAAACTCGCTCGCGGTTATTCACTTGGCGGGCGAACCGATCGCCCAACGGTGGACCGCTTCGACGAAAAATAAAATCTTTCAAAGTCGCACTGAGGGCACGGCCCTACTGGCCCGCTCCTTGGCCGAATTAAAAAACCCTCCTCAAGTTTTTATTTCAATGTCGGGTATCAATCGTTACGGCACCCACCGACCGAATGAAATTCTGACCGAACGCTCGCTGACCTCCAATCAAGGTTTCCTCAGCGAGGTCTCTGCTGCCTGGGAACAGGCGAGTCAGCCAGCTGCCGCTAAGATTCGTACCGTACAATTACGCACAGGCGTTGTACTTGCCGCTTCGGGTGGCGCCCTCAAAAGCATGCTACCCGCCTTCAAGTTAGGGCTGGGCGGACCCATCGGTGGCGGCACCCAACAAATGAGCTGGATTCGACTAGGGGATCTCACCGCGCTCATTGCCTGGATTATCACCCACCCCGACTGCCATGGGCCCATCAATGCCGTGGCACCGGAAACCGTTAGCCAGAAGGTCTTTGCTCAAAGCCTAGGACATGTTCTAGGCCGCCCAAGCTTTGCACCCATGCCAGGATGGGTTATCTCGGTTTTATTCGGTCAAATGGGCCGCGAAACCATTCTATCCGACCTACGCGTCTACCCCCAAGTGGCCCTCGCGAGCGGCTACAAATTCAGCACACCCGACTTAGCCTCCGCACTTTTAATCGCACTTCGTGAGTGATTTGAGATTGATGGACAGCATTTGAATTTGGATTGTGGAAGCATGGGTCGATTGCCTCAGTATGTTTTTGGTTCCCTCCTAGGGATTGCCTTCATGGGCTTGGTGGGTTGCGACGATAATTCTGCCAGTGGCAATCGTACTTTTGAATTAGAAGATCCTGAATTCCGTCAAGGCCTTCTGTTTGAAAAACAAAATGAACCTCGTCGCGCACTCGAATGCTTTCTAAAGGTCATCGACTCACGTAAAGGTTCTGCCGAATCCCACCTCGAAGCCGGTCGCATGTGGCTCGACCTGAAAGATCCACTGCCTGCGATTTATCACTTTAACCAGTACATCCGACTGAAACCGAATTCGGAACAAAGCTTAATCGTGAAACAAATGATTAAGACCGCCGAAAAGCTTTACGTTCAACAGCTACCCGGTCGACCCCTCGAGCCCGATGAAATTGGCGCGGCCGATCAATCCGACCGAGTACGTAAATTGCAATTGGAGAACGATCGCCTCAAGCGCGAGGTCTCCGAATTAAGTCGTACCAATAAAACTGAAATCACATCGCCCGTGGCACCGATGCCCGGCAAGAATGCAACCGCGGTCACACGAACCGCCACAGGCACAACTTACACCGTTCAACAAAAAGATACTTTATCATCTATCTCCCGTAAATTTTTTGGTTCGGATAAACGCTCAAACGACATCCTGAAAGCCAATAGCGATAAGCTCAAAAGCCCTGCCGGCCTCAAGCCTGGCATGGTTCTTATCATCCCCCAGTAACCCATGCGCGTCGCCCGCATCCGCGCGGCTGACTTCCGCAACCTCACCTTCGCCGACGTTGAAACGGACGCGAATCGGGTATTTTTGCTAGGCGATAATGGACATGGTAAAACCAATTTGCTCGAAGCGGCAGGACTGCTTTCCACTTTTCGCTCATTCCGTACGAACGAAATCTCTCCACTGATTCGTGAAGGCTGCACCGAAGCACGCATCCGTATCGACACCGAAAATGAGGGTGAGAAATTCGCCGTCGAAATCCGCCTCGCCAAGGGCTCGCGCAAGGCACACGTCAATCAAACCGCCGTCACGTCAGTTGCGGATCACCTTGGGAAATTTCCGACCGTCGTCTTTTGTTCCGACGACCTACGCTTAATCCGTGGCTCCCCCGCTAATCGCCGTCGTTGGCTCGACGCGGCCATCGGCAGCACCGATGCAACCTACCTTACCGCTGTGCGCGATTACCAACGCGCCCTCGAAGGTCGCAATGCACTTCTTAAAACTGAACCAGTCACTGAAGAGTCGATTATGGCTTTTGAAAAGGTGATGTTACCCGCCGCACTCATCATCACCCAACTGCGCACTCGTGCCTTACCTGAAATCGCCGAAACGCTTCGCATGACCTGCGATAAAGCCGGCTTCCCTAATAAAGGCGCGGACCTGATTTATAAGCCCGACACCTCCAGCGATCGATTAGCCGATGCTTGGCAAAAAAATCGCGGGCTGGACATCGCCTCTGGCACCACCCAACGCGGACCACATAAGGACGATTTCGATACCTTGTTCGGTGGACAGAACTCCGCCGACTACGCGTCGGAGGGACAGCAACGCCTTCTGGCGCTCGCCCTGTGCCTCGGCCGCCTGAGCCGAGATGCCACCCGCAGCCCAACCCTTCCGGTCATCCTAGCTGATGATGTCCTAGGGGAATTAGATGATACCCGCCGCAAGGCCTTTTGGCAGGAAGTGGGCGATTCCTACCAGGTAATTGCCACCGGAACAACCCCTCCCCCCACCGGTAAATGGCTCACTTATCGCGTCTCGGATGGGTCTTACCATCGCCAATAATTTTGGCGTTGTTTTATCAATTCCAGAACCCTTGGATGGAGCCATGTCCGACTTCCTTCTGTATGCTTCAGTAGTCATCCTCTTCCTGGTCTGCCTACTCGTCGTTCTAGTCATCCTGATGCAACGCCCCAGCGCCAACGCTGGCATGGGCTCCGCCCTCGGCGGTGGTGCCGCGGAAAGCGTTTTTGGCGGTGAATCGGCCAACGTCCTTTCTAAACTCACTTCTACCCTTACGGTTATTCTCTTTATCCTGAGCTTCGTCCTCTATTTGGGCTTCGTTGCCAAAGAAAAAGTCGCACCCAAAGCGTTGGTAACCACCGCCGTAGTTGCCCCTGTTAAAGCTGAAGAGCCTAAAGTTGCCACCCCAGTTGCAACCGAAGCGGCTAAGTCGGAAACACCCACACCTGTTACCGCACCTGCAGCGCCCGTCGCACCTGCTGCGGCCAAATAAATCATGGTTCGTCGGAACTTACTCAGCCTGATGGCTTGCTGGGTAATTACGCATGCGTCGTGCTTATTGGCACAGGGCGTAATGGACAACGATGGCTATGCACAACTTTCTCCGATTGATGGCACCGTGGTGCTTAATGAATTCCGTTCATCACGGGTGCCAGGTGATTTTTGTCTTAAGTTTAATATTATTCACAAACCCCGTCGCGGTGAATCAGCCGCACCCATAACGGGAACCCTGTGGGCCAGCTGGGCCAATGGCGGACCCCGACTGCGCATCGAAGTGATTGGCTCGGACAACACCACCCCGACTCATTTCTTAGCAATTAAAAATCCACAGCAGACCCAAGTTTGGTTCGCGGCTAAAAATCAATCCGCCCAGGTCGCCACCGACGGAAACCAATCCGGCATTCTTGCCCCAGGACTACTGCTGACTGCCTTCGATCTCCAAATGCCCTTCACGCACTGGGACAATACGCATTATGTTTCGACTGAAAGGTCCCGCGGTCGACCCGTGCATTTCTATTCCGCTACCAACATACCAACGGCCTCGCCCGCCAAAGTGAAATTCGGTATCGATCGCTCCTACCGTGCCCTCACCGAGGCCACATATTACGATAGTACTGACCGTGTAATTCGACTCATGCAAATTGAAGACTTTGCGAAGGTCGACGAACAATGGATGATCAGTACCTGCAGCGTACGCGATGAATCGACGCGTGATGTGGACACCCTTAAAATTACTGAAGCCGCCGTACGACTCAAACTCCCTAACGAAATTTTTGAACCCGAATCACTCGGCACACCCGCCGCGCCGCTCAGTGCGGAACAATTCAAACCGCTCTAAAATGTCCGCCCCCGTCTCTAAAGTCTCCACCTACTGCGATCGACTAACCAATCGAAAAGCGATTAAGGATTTCCCTGGCGCCAAGAATGGCTTGCAATTCATGGGCCGTAAACAGGTGCGAAAAGTTGGCGCTGCCGTCGACGCCGGCGCCAAAGTCTTCGCCCAAGCCGCCGCCCGAGGTATCGATTTTCTCATCGTGCACCACGGTATGCACTGGGGCACTGTTACACCTTCTAAGCCAAGTCTGAAAAATCGCCTTACCACCCTACGGAAACATCAGCTCTCGGTTTACTCGAGTCACCTGCCACTCGACGCCCATCCTATCATCGGTAACAACGCACTCATCGCTCAAGACCTCGGCCTACGGGTCGTGGATTGGTTCGTGGATTATGAAGGCCTACCGATTGCCTGCATCTGCCAAGGCATTCCACGTGCGACCCTGGCTCGTCGATTAAAGAAAGCATACCCCCAAACATTTAAGGCCATCGAGTTTGGTTCGGCGAAGCCTAAACGCATCGCCATTCTCAGCGGCAGCGGACGCAGCGCCCTCCCACATTTAAAAGCCAAAGGTTGCGACACCTTAATCACCGGCGAACTGCGCGAAGAACATTTCAACGAAGCCCAAGAACAAGGCTGGAATTTATATCCCTGCGGACACTACGCCACCGAAACCTGGGGCGTGAAAGCTCGGGCCGCAGCCATCGCCGCCGAATTCGGTATTCCTTGGGAATTCGTTGGTACCGATAACCCACTCTAAGCCGCAAGTTTGCGGATATTCCATGTATCGCGGACGCATCGCCCCCACCCCGACTGGCCTGCTTCACCTCGGCCACGCGCGTACATTCGCACAGGCCGCAGCATTTGCTCGAGCCGCCAATGGAAAGCTCGTGCTTCGCATCGAGGACCTCGATGCGGCACGCTGTAAGCCGCACTTCACAACGAGTGCCATCGAAGATTTAATATGGCTCGGAATCCATTGGCAGGAAGGACCTGGCTGCGGTGGACCGCACGCACCCTACATTCAATCACAACGAGTAACATGGTTTAATGAGGTTTGGAAAATGCTACAGGCAAGTGGCACCATCTACCCTTGCGATAAATCGCGCCAAGATGTCGAACGCGCGCTCGTCGCCCCGCACGCCGAGGATGACGCCGAACCGATTTTCCCTACCACACTTCGACCCGATAATCATGCCGGGAAAGAGGCCACCTCACCTGGTAATTCAAACTGGCGCTTCCGCGTTCCTGACAGCGAAAACATTTATTTCGACGATTCTATACAGGGCCCACAATCATTCACCGCTGGAAAAGATTTTGGAGATTTCCTAATCTGGCGTAAAGATGGTATGCCATCGTACGAGATGGCCGTTGTAGCTGATGACCACGCCATGGACATCACTCACGTGGTGCGTGGTGCCGACCTCTTAAAATCCACCGCCCGTCAGATCCTACTGTACCGCGCCTTAAACTGGACAATCCCGCAATGGTCGCATGTGCCCTTGATCAATGATGCCAACGGGCAACGCCTTTCCAAGCGTGCCGCCGGATTGTCCATTCAGGAACTAAGAAATAAGGGTCTAACTCCTGCAGAAGTTTTGACCGCCCCCGTCGTCTCACTCATCGGGAAATAAATTACTTTGTCGCCTCTGTTTTGCCCTTCTTCAGCTCTAATAATTGCTTAACGTATTTCGCCGCACCACCAGGCTTATAGCCAGTCTTAGCGTAAACCTCACCATTAGCGTTCATTAGTAAAACGGTTGGGTAACCCTCGATACCATACTGTGCAGCCAATGCCCGGTTAAGTTTTTTCTCTTCTTCGGATTGCGGTTTATTCTGAGGAAAATCGAGTTCAACTAAGACAAAATCTTTCGATGCAGCGGCGAAGGCCGTCTGATTGAAAACCTCCTTCTTCAAACGGATACACCAGACGCACCAATCGCTTCCCGTGAAGTCAACCAAGAGGTCCTTCTTCTCAGCCACGGCGATTTTTTGAGCCTCTGCTAAGTTAGTGAACCAGGGCACTTCTTTTTCTGCCGCCGATAGCACACCCATGGTTAAACCCACTGCTACGATGCCTGCCCAGAGTTGTTTCATGGCTTAATTAAAATACAGGCAGCCCAGTCGGACAACCGAATTGTATTCAACCCTGCATTGCTAAATTCAAATTATTACCCTTTATCCCCTAATGGGCTCCACCCGCGTCATCCTGGTCGATAACGGATCTTTTGAGCCCGAGACGACCCTCTCACTGCGTCGACTGTCCCATGCAGTCTCCAGGCTTATCGGTCAAACGGTACATGCGGTCTCCGTGCTTCACTCGCACAAAGTCGATGCAAGTTTGCTCGAAAATAAACCTGCCCAAATTTTTGCCGACGCCGTAGTGGCTGCCAATCACGATGGCATAACCGATCTCATTGTCCTGCCACTCTTCATGGGACCGAGTCGGGCCATCACCGAATTTCTGCCCGAACAATTTAAATTACACGCCGGACCTAACCTTAAAATGCATATCGCACCGACGCTCTACGGTGACGATGGACTTCTAAGAGAAATACTCATCGAACAACTGAAAGCCACGGGTTGGAAAAAGAATTCAGGAACCATTCTGCTGTGCGATCACGGTTCACCCGCCATTGAGGTCACTCACGTTCGTAACGCCCTCGCCGAAGAAATTCATACGCAACTTCAACTCGCATCCAACGAACTCATTGCCTGTTCCATGGAACGTCGACCAGGCGATGAATACGCCTTTAACGAACCATTACTCGAAACCGCCCTACAAAAGTCTAGCGGCGATTGTATTGTCCTCATGCAATTCATCTTACCTGGTCGACACGCCGGAGCGGGCGGAGACGTGGAAGAAATTTGCACCAAGCATGCACCAGCCGGACTGAAATGGCGGCGCTCTGATTTAATCGGGACCAACCCGCAGCTGCCTAACCTGTTGGCAAAACGTTACGGCCAAGTCGGACTTTAGTTTTAAGCAAAAGCGGCGATTCGCCCAATCAAACCGCTGGTACGTGGTGATTCGACCACCGCCCCCACGACCGCGATTAACGGCGTTGGTAATGATGCCACATCGACCTCACCCTTCGCCAGCGCTTGCAGTGTCGTTAAGACGTCCGACGAACCAGCTTGAGAAATTTTAGAGAGTAACCGAATGGGTAGATCGCGCTTCGCACCCGCTTTGATTAGTTTCTGCGCCACACTAGGCAACGACTTCGCACCCATGTACAAACACAGCGTCGCACCCGTTTGCACGTGGGCCGACCAATTCTGATCGGTACCATCGGCACAGTGTCCGGTTAAAAATGTTACCGACGCTGCCTTACCGCGATGTGTCAGCGGGAAACCTGATTCCGCACCCGCTGCAGTTGCAGCCGTAACACCCGGAACAATTTCAAATGGAATACATTCCGCAGCCAAGTGATCAATCTCTTCACCCAGACGACCAAAGACACCAGGGTCTCCACCCTTCAATCGCACCACCAAGGTGGAGCGACGGGCTTCAAATGCTAAAATGGTATTTATTTCTTCCTGCGTCGCTGAATGCAAACCACAGCGCTTACCAACCGCTATGACACGCGCCGTCGCCGAACACTCGGCTAAAAGTGCATCGCCTGGTAAGCTGTCATGAATCACCACGTCGGCCGCCTGCAATAAGCGCAACCCACGCACAGTGATCAGGTCTGGCGCCCCTGGGCCAGCCCCCACAAAAGCCACTCGGCCACTGGAGATGTTTACCATTTTTTAACTTGACCCTATATATGTAATCTTAGGTAATCTTATCAAGTATTAAATTTATGGAAAAACCACTCACCAAGAACGAGTTCATGAAAGCCGAAAAGCCTGACCTTTCGGGCAATATTCGCGCCACTCTCGCCGACCCCACCCTCGACCGCTTTAGCGGCGACGATGAGCAGTTTATTAAATTCCACGGCATCTATCAACAAGACGACCGTGACAAACGTAAGACAGGAAAAGAATACTCGGTCATGGTGCGCACGCGCCAAACCGGCGGCATCGTCCCCGCCTCCCAGTACCTCGTCTACGATCACCTCTCGAGTCAGTTCGCCAATGGCACGCTGCGCATCACTTCACGCCAAACTTTTCAATTCCACGGCGTCCTCCAAAAAGGCATTGGCCCTCTTATTAAATCCATCAACGAAGCGCTGAGCTCAACCCTCGCAACTTGTGGCGATGTGAATCGTAACGTCACTGCTCCGTCCAATCCACCAGTCGACGACATCAGCATTGCCGTTGACGAAGATGCTTTTGCTATCACTCGTGCCCTACTCCCTCGCACGACCGCTTATCACTCCATTTGGGTCGATGGTGTGCAAGTGGACCTCGGCCTCGGCGAGAAAATCGCCAAAGCACGTGCCTCGGTTGATCAAGCCAATCCCTACATGCCGCCTCCCGCCGATTCCGATGTATCAGGCGCACCCGTCGACCTACTCTACGGCAAGACCTACCTGCCCCGTAAATTTAAAACC
>CAIVVQ010000092.1 GCA_903909465.1 uncultured Opitutia bacterium
TCGGTTGATCAAGCCAATCCCTACATGCCGCCTCCCGCCGATTCCGATGAATCAGGCGCGCCTGTCGACCCCCTCTACGGGAAGACCTACTTGCCCCGCAAATTCAAAACCGGATTCGCGATTCCGCCCAATAACGACACCGATATTTTCACTAATGACATGGGCTACGTTGCCATCATCGAAAATGGTAAACTCATCGGTTACAACTTACTCGTTGGTGGCGGCCTAGGTACCTCGCACGGTAATAAACTCACTTACCCTCGCCTCGCCGATGTCATCGGCTTCATCACCCGCGAACAAGTCGTGACCGTCGGCTCAGCCGTCATCGCCATCCACCGCGATTGGGGCGATCGCACCGATCGTAAACACGCTCGCATTAAATACGTGCTCCAAGAAAAAGGTGTCGAATGGTTCCGCCAAGAATTAGCCCAACGCCTCGGTGCCCCACTTCCTGCCGCTAAGCCTTTCCTCTTTAAAGGACAAGGTGATGCGTTTGGTTGGTTCAAACAAGCCGATGGACTTTGGTTCCTCGGACTCTTTGTTGAAACCGGCCGCGTTAAAGACTTGGGCGATTACAAACTAAAAACCGCACTGCGCACCATTGCGGAAAAATTTGGCCCCACCTTCCGTCTCACCGCGACGCAGAATTTAATTCTGTCCGACATCAAAGAGGCAGACAAAGCCGCCATTGAAAAAGAACTACACAGCCATGGCGCATCCATCGTCTTCAACCCTGGATTAATCAAGGGTCGCGGCATGGCCTGCCCCGCTCTACCTACTTGCGGACTCGCCCTCGCCGAATCTGAACGCATTTTCCCTGCCTTCCTCGCGAAGCTTGAAGCCGGTCAAGCGGCCGCCGGTATCGCCAACGAAGAACTTGTCGTACGTATGACCGGTTGCCCCAACGGTTGCGCCCGCCCCTACAATGCTGAAATCGGCCTAGTGGGTAAAGCACCTGGCAAATACAACGTTATGCTCGGTGGTAACCGCGAAGGCACTCGCCTCGCACGTACTTGGAAGGAAGCGGTTCTCGCCGACGACATCACTGCTGGCATCGCCGAACTTTTCAAACAGTACGCCAAGGAACGCAAAGCGGGCCAAGCGTTTGGTGATTGGGCCAACGAAGCGAACATCTGGACCGCACCTACCGCTCAAGGTTAAGAATTTAAGTGGCCGAACACGACTCCAGTCAGATTACATCGCTCGACGTTAAGCTCAGTGCTTACGCGCCGGTCGATCGTCTGCGCTGGGCTTCGGAAACCTTCGGCTCACGTGCCGCCATCGGTACCAGCTTTCAACCCGCTGGTATTGTGATTATGCACCTGGCGAAGTCCGCTGGGCTGCCACTTAAAGCCTTCACACTTAATACGGGCTTACTCTTCCCCGAAACATTAGCCCTTAAGACGCAACTCGAAGAAGCCCTGCAGATTTCAATCGAAGAAGTTCACCCCGCCCAAACCGTCGCAGAACAAGCGGCCACTCACGGTGCTGAACTCTGGAAACGTAATCCGGAAAAATGCTGCGAACTCCGTAAAGTTGATTCACTCGGAAAAAAATTGTTTGAGATGGATCTCTGGATTACGGGCATGCGCCGCGACCAAAGCACGGAGCGCTCCGCCACACCTTTACTCAGCCTCGCCGCTCGACCCGATAATTCTGACGTCTGGAAACTCAATCCACTCGTGGATTGGAGTCGCGACCAAGTCTGGGCCTACCTCAAGGAACATAAACTCCCTCACAACGTCCTGCACGATCGCGGTTATCGCTCCATCGGTTGCTGGCCCTGCACGCAACCCTCCAGTGGCAACGACGAACGCGGTGGCCGCTGGCCGGGTTTCGAAAAACGCGAGTGCGGCATTCATACTCCCAATAAAAAATCTTAATTCACATGTCACGTAACGCCCAAAACGACCACCTGACGCGTCTCGAACAGACGTCGATCCA
>CAIVVQ010000093.1 GCA_903909465.1 uncultured Opitutia bacterium
AATGCCGCGTGGATTTAAATCCAGCGCCACATACTGAGCCGGCTTGAAAGTTCGTACAAGGTACGAGGCGCCGCCTCCGTGTCCGCAACTCACTTCTAAAACTTTAAGGCCATCGAGCTTAACTGCGGAGGCGACGTGGTGATAAAGCTGAATGTTTCCGCGGTTCGGCTCATCGGCCGAGCTTAGGCGGATCGCCATCGGCGGATTGGACTCAAAAGCGTAATTTAAGAAATCAATGCCCTGACTCCGCACCTTCCGCGTGAAATAGGGATACCACCACTGCCAGAGTTTTTGCCGCCAACTGGGACGGGCCAAAATATTTTCGATGAGTCCCATAAAGTTATTTCCAAACACCCTGAGCGATCAACTCTTTCGTCGCCGCCTCCGCCCAACCACGATTGGCTACCGGACTGGCAGGACTCGGGTGCAGCACTTTAGCGAATTGAACGGGCAACCCTTCCAACGCTTCGCGTGCCCGCGTTTCCGCATACCCACCCACTCCAACCACCGTTTTAATTTCCAGCGCGCTCACCAATTCGCGTAAAAAACGATCACACGCCGCATTGACGGGCGCGATTGCCTCCGCCGGCAATTCTTCGGGTACCACATTACGACCAATCTTCGTGTTTTCTAAAAAAAGAAGCGGATTATAATTATGCACCCAGTGATCTTTGAAAAAATTCTCCGGAGCGCCGAAGCGTTGCTGAAACAGTCCCCACAACCTCCGTCCACTTACTTCCGATCGTGTGCAAGCAAAGCCCGTGACTCTTTTTGCGGGGTGCTGTCGATTAGGCTCAGACACCGGATGTTCCAAACCCATCCAATCCCGCACCGCTGCCACCTCGCCAAACGGGATGCCGGTCTGGGCCATACCAAATGGACCTGGATTCATACCCAAAAATAATACCTGTTTCGCACCCGAACTCGCAAAACGTTGAAGGTAGGCCTCGTGCGAAGCCCAAGCATAGTCGAGTGGCGAGTAAACATAGTCGGCCGGACTCGGAAAAGTCATCCCACGGAGCTCGTCACGTAACGAAACGGTAGCACGAATGAGACGGTGGACTGCCATGACAAAGCAGTAACCCAACCACGCGATGGGTCGAGTCGGAAGGCAGAGATTGGCAACGATTTCACCTTGCGCTCTGGCTTATAGACTAAAAAGTTGTCGCCTACTATCGTGAGCAAATCAACGCCTTGGACCATCAAACACGCTGAAGATTACTACGGCTTTAAACGCTGGGGTGGTAATAATTTTTCAGTCGATACGCAAGGGAACCTCTGCGTTCACCCCAAGGGTGATCACCGGAAAATCCGCATCACCGATATCGTCAGGGAAGCCGAAGCTTCCGGGCTCAAGCCGCCCCTCACCATCCGCGTCCAAGATTTACTGCGCCACCGCGTAACCCAAATCAATGAGGCTTTCCGCAAAGCCATCGAAGAAGAAGACTACCCTTCCCGCTACCGCGGCGTCTTTCCAATCAAGGTTAACCAATTACGCGAAGTCGTTGAAGAAATTTTAGACGCCGGCGAAGAATACGATTTCGGACTCGAGGCAGGTTCCAAACCCGAACTCATTATCGCCCTGGCGCTGCTGGAAAATCGTAAGGCCCTTTTAATCTGCAACGGCTATAAAGATGAAGAGTATATTGAGCTCGCGCTCATGGGCCGTCGCCTAGGCAAACAGACAATCATCGTCGTCGAACAACTTTCAGAAGTAGACTCGATCATTCGCATCGCTCGTCGGATGGGTGTCACTCCGCACATCGGTATTCGCGTTAAACTCACCACCGCTGGCGAAGGTAAATGGGCTGATAGCACAGGCGAAAATGCCAAGTTTGGCCTCACTGCCTCGGAAATCATGATCGCGGCCGACAAACTTGCGAAGGCTCGCATGAAGGACGCCCTTAAGTTGGTACACTTCCACATTGGCTCTCAAGTACCCAACATCGGGACCATTAAAAAAGCCGTCATCGAAGCCACCCGTTTTTACTGCGAACTTAAGCGCATGGGCTTCCCAATGGGACTGCTCGATGTCGGTGGCGGACTCGGTATCGATTACGACGGCAGCCGCTCCGCGTTTGAATCTTCCATGAACTACAGCATGGAAGTCTACGCCCGCGACGTCGTCGCGAACGTTAAACAAATCTGCGACGAAAGTAAGGTTGAAGTACCCGACATCGTTTCCGAATCCGGCCGCGCCCTCGTCGCCCCTCACTCCATTCTAATTTTCGAAGCCGTTGATCGCATCACCCGCGATGAATCAATTTCCGAAAAGCCCAAGGGCAAGACGCACCAAATCATTCGTGAGCTCGAAGCGATTCGAAAAAATAAACGCAAATTTGATCCGCTGGAGCGTTACCATGACGCCAAACAAAAGCGCGAAGAAGCCCACGCCCGCTTTAACCTCGGCAACCTTCGCCTCGAAGACCGCGCCATGGCTGACCGGATTTTCTGGGACATCTGCCGACAGATTCGCCGCGACCTCTCCAACACTGCCGATGTGCCCGATGAGTTAGCCCGCCTCGATTCGATGCTGGCCGAGCAGTACGTCTGCAATTTCTCCGTCTTCCAATCACTCCTCGATCACTGGGCCCTCGACCAACTTTTCCCGATTGCGCCGATCCACCGCCTCAACGAACGCCCATCGGTGCAAGCGACGTTGGTCGACATCACCTGCGATTCCGATGGCAAGGTGGACGAGTTTATCGACCTCGAAGACGTCCGCCGCACGCTCTCCTTACACCCACTTAAATCCGGTCAGCCCTACTACATCGGTGCCTTCATGGTTGGCGCCTATCAAGACATCATGGGCGACTTGCATAACCTCTTCGGCCGTGTGAACGAAGCCCACGTCTTCCTCGAGGACGATGAAGAAGACGGATTTTATATCGAAGAAAGTATTCCCGGTTACTCCGTGGACCGCATTCTCGATATGATTCAGTACAACTCCGAAGACCTTTGCCGCATGCTTAAACGTCAAGTCGATCGCGCCACTAAAGCCGATTCCGTTCGCCCGCGCGAAGGGGTGGCGATGGTCGACCTCTACGAACGCCTCATGCGTGGCCGCACGTACCTCATTCCTCATCGCGAGGAAAAATCGAGTCTGCGTAAGAGCCGTCCGAAGGTTAAATAACTTACGCGAGAATGAGTTTCTGACGTTTGAGTTCCTCTAACGTTAGAAACTTTCCGTTGGCGAGGTTCTCGTATTTATCGACCTCAGCCAGCCACGCCCAGTGGTCCCCGCAATCCATTCGTTCCATGAAATTGAGACGTAAAATGGCGAGCGAACCGACGACTTTAAAAAGTCCGTCGCCCGCATGTTCAATGCGATCGCCCAACGCTTTAACCTTATCAACTTTATTCCCTGTCTTTTTCCCGAGCAAGTTGACGAGCTTGGCATCCTTGTCTGATAAATAGTTAAGCAGCCCGATGGGATTAGCCTCTAAATTTTCCAAAGTCTTCGTGTCCTTATACACTCCAATAATGAACCGCTTAGGCTTCATGGAGATCGGTGTGACATAGCTACAGATATTCAAATTTCCACGCCCTGCGTGAGTGGTCGACAAACTATAGACCGGCCCGTCGACCCGATTCCATGGCTTGATTCTGATTCCTGGCATACCCATCTTACACCGTCCATTGCCCATGGTTCCATCGAAAAACCATAATATTTGATTAATCGGTGGTAAATTAACCCAAGCACGGTAACGAAATAAGCCATGCCCAAGGTCGTTGCATTACATGGCTTTACCGGCAGCGGCAAAGATTTTGACCCGCTGAAGGAATGCCTCGACCCACGCTTCGAAATCGTGGCGCCCGACTTCCCAGGGCACGGCAACTTCTCCAGCCAAGAAAAAGCTTCGGCGTATTCCTTGGCGGAACACCTTAAATCCATTTCCGCCGCCGCAGGCACCGACAGCGAAGCCATCACCCTCGTGGGTTATTCCATGGGCGGACGGCTCGCCTTGCACTGGGCACTCGCCCACCCCGAACGCGTGCGCCGTTTAATACTCGTTGGCGCTAGCCCCGGATTACTCACCGCCAACGAACAAGCGGAACGTATTCGCAGCGATCAAGCCCTGGCTCAATTCATTCGCAGCGCCGGGTTGGATAAGTTTTTAAAATACTGGAACACTAAAACTTTTTTCAAACCCCTGCTGGCGCTGCCGCCTGATCGACTCGACCCCATCCTGATTCGCCGCCAAAAAAATAATCCCGAAGCGCTCGCACTCAGCCTCGAGAATGTGGGTACCGGCATTCTCCCCTCGCTCTGGGATCGACTCCTCGAACTCAAATGTCGGACCGACCTCGTGGTCGGCGAGCACGACGAGAAATTTATCGAAATCGCCCACGCCATGGCCGAACGGATGCCGAAGAGCCGCCTCAGTATCATCGAAGACGCGGGACACGCCGTTCACCTCGAAAAACCTCAAGATCTGGCCACATTGATTGAGGGGTAAGCCCCCACCCCTACCGGTAGGGCAAACCGACTTGACAGTGAACAAAGTTTCATCGAACATCCGTTCACTATGGAACAAATGACTAAAAAGCAGAAGGCCATCCTGGATTACATGAAAGCCCATGTTTCCGAGCATTCCTACTGGCCGAGCATCCGCGACATCCAAGCAAAGTTCCGCTTCGCGAGCACCAATGCCGTTTTCGGCCACCTCCAAGCCCTTGAGCGTAAGGGCGTGCTGCAACGCATCCCAGGAGCGGCTCGTGCCTACAAAATCGTCCCTGAAGCAGTGGCAGACCTCTCCGAGACCATCATCCGCTACGAAGGCCCAGACGACAGCGCCATCGAGCTTCGCTCTATCCCCTTCGCCGGCTCCATCGCCGCTGGTTTGCCCGACTACACTGAATCATCCGGAGTCCTCGCGACCATGCAGGCACCTATCTCCGAAGGCTCCCGTCGTCGCGCCCCACAATCCTTCGCACTGCGCGTTCGTGGCGACTCCATGATCGATGCCAATATCAACGATGGTGACACCGTTATCATCGAACCAGGCGTCGCCAAGCATGGCGACATCGTCGCCGCCCTCATCGACGGCGAGACCACCCTGAAGCGTCTCATCAAACAAGGTTCCAAAATTTTCCTGAAGGCTGAGAATCAAAACTACCCTGAGCTTTTCCCCGTGAGTGAATTAGTGATTCAAGGTATTGCGAAGTCCGAGATC
>CAIVVQ010000094.1 GCA_903909465.1 uncultured Opitutia bacterium
AGGTTAAGCGCCGACGACGCGATTTCCGCTAAACCAAATCGACCGCTGAGGTTAACGGCCGAAGTAAAAAGTGCCGCGACACAAATGAGCGGCATATAAGGCATACACCAAATGGTGAGCTCGGCCGCGTACTGTTGCTTGGGGTCACGCAGGAAAAACATTCCCAGTAAAGCCAACCCAACGCCGAGCAAGGTGATCGCCAACATCCAAGGCAGCACGCGTTTGATTACGTAATTAAGAAATCCAAATGCCTCCTGACTTCCCCCTTCATGAGTCTTGGCCGCCAAGACTGGAACGGCTGCCGCAGTTAAGGCTCCTTCACCTAAGAGACGGCGAAACAAATTCGGAATCTGAAAGGCAAAAAGGAAAGCTGCACCTACCGCACTGGCGCCGAAGAAAGCGGTGGTGACTTGATCGCGAACTAAACCCAACACGCGAGAAACCATGGTCCAAGAAGCAGTCTTGGCCATATTGTGGTACTGACGGTTCTGTTCCCGCATTCCGCTCAAGGCATAATGGCGTCCATGCCTTCTTCTAACACGGCACGTAGAGCCGGAATGATATCCGCACGCGGTACTTCGGCTTCCTTGCGGTCCATTAGACTGCGCACCTTGGTCACACCCTTGGCGACTTCTTCACCGCCATAGACTAAAGCATATTTCGCACCAGCAGTTTCCGCACTTTGTATGAGCTTAGGGAACTTGCCGTCGCGCAAATTATATTCCACACGGAAACCCGCTTGTCGGAGTTTCGCCACATCCTCGAGCGCAGTGGGTCGCACATCATTACCTAAAACCATCACATAAAAGTCAGGTCCATCAGCATAGGCAGGAATCAGTTTCTTAGCAGCCAACAAGTCACGCAGTGTGACGTCGCCCATGCCGAAACCAACGGCTGGCAATTCGGGTCCACCGAGTTTCTTCACCAAAGTATCATAGCGTCCGCCGCCCGCCAAGGCACGGGCATCTCCGCCAGTTTCAAACGCTTCAAAGACAAAACCCGTATAATAGGCTAAGCCACGGACAATGGTGAGGTCGATGGTCACACACTCCGCAAAGCCCAACGAGGCAATGGTTGAAAGCAACTGCTGCCATTCTGCTAAACGCGCCTGCATGGCAACATCGGCGCCCGCGATTTTTTCTAAATCGGGCAACGAACGAATGGCGGCAAATTGGCGGACGTCTGCTAATAATTTTTCGGCATCAACCTTAATATCAGCCAGTGCCTTCGACATGGCCTGAAGTAAATCAGCGGGTGAACCGCGCTCTAATTTATCAACCACTCCTAAAACCGCAGTGGCACTGGCCTCAGGCACACCTTTGCTTTCGAGGTACTTAAACCAGAGCGTGCGATCAGAAATACGGATTTTAAAATCAGCCGCGACTAAACCAAAACCAATTAAACAGTCAGCACAGAGTGCAATCAGTTCAGCATCCGCCGCTGGACCGGCTTCACCTAACAAATCGGCATTGAGTTGATAGAAGGCACGGAGCCGACCCTTCTGTGGTTTTTCGTAGCGATAGTTTTCACCAATCGCAAACCAGCGAATCGGTTTCGCCATACCATTCGCTTTGGCACCGACCATACGGGCGAGCGATGGTGTCATCTCCGGACGGAGGCTGACCTGTCGGCCACCCTTATCTTCAAAATTAAATAACTGTCTTACGATTTCCTCGCCTGATTTCTCGGTAAAAAGCTCCAAGGGCTCAAGCACTGGAGATTCCCACTCGCGGAAGCCATAGCGACGACAAGTGCGGCGCCAGACCTCAAACACATGACCGAGGACGGCACGTTCTTCGGGGTAAAATTCCCGAAAGCCCGGAAGTGATTGAATGTCAGCCATGGCGAAAGCGCGCCAATTATTCAGCCTTCGATTTAGAATCGCTCGAAGGCTTATTGAGGTCGATCGTCTTCAATTTCGCTTTCAGCTCTTTACCGGCTTTAAATTTAATGACGGCACGACGAGGAATAACGACATCGGTCTCAGGGCGATTAGGATTACGTCCCACGCGCTGCTTACGCACTTGAACTTGGAAAACGCCAAAGTTACGCAACTCGACATCACGACCTGAAAGCAAGGCCTCGCAAATCGCATCAAGCGTGAGTTGCACGCTGTCGCGGATATGTTTCTGCGGGTAACCCTTATCGGTAAAAATTTTTAGGACGATTTCTCGTTTGGTAAGATTGTCGGACATGACAGATGCGTAAGTGTTGATAGACAAAGGCATGGGAAACCTGCGAAGGCAATACCACACCCAAAAAACTTACTCTAGATTTTGTACCTGTTCCCGGATTCGCTCAATTTCGGTCTTAGCTTCTAAAACGGCCTTAGTTGTGGCGATTTCTGAGGCTTTACTGCCCACGGTATTCACTTCGCGAAGAAGTTCCTGAACCAGAAAGTCTAATTTTCGCCCTACTTTATCACTCGTCAGGTCATCGGAAAATTGCGCCAAGTGACTCTTCAGTCGGACGGTCTCCTCGGTGATGTCGCAACGATCGGCAAACAATGCGAGCTCTCGCAAGATACGTTCGTCGTTAAAGTCCAAATTAATACCCGAATCATTTAGGCGCTTTTGTAGGAGCTGGCGGTGGCGAGCAGGCGCACCCTTCTCGCTGGCCTCCATCGCTACGACCAACTCCGCTAATCGCGAGAGGCGTTGCTGTAAATCGAGCACCAAGGCACGTCCTTCGGTCTGCCTTACCTTAATGAGCTGATGCAGTGCCGTGTGAAACGCCCGATGTAAAACATCCTCGCAACTGTCAATGTGTGGCAGCTTGGGTCGATCCGCGTGTCGCAACTCAGCCAAACTCAGAAGCAAGCGTGCATCGGGCTCAAAGCGCACATGCAGTTTCGCGGCCATGTGTTTAAGTTCATCCAGGGCCGATTGAATTTTCGCTTCATTCCAAGGGGCATTCGACCGGCTATCGGCCTCATAACCCGTCAGCCGAACCGTGATTTTGCCCCTATGGATGCTGGGTTTAATCCAATTCGTAAACATCGACTCGAGCGTGGGCCACTCATCGGGTCCGTAAACTGAAACTTGTAAACTTTTCTGGTTCACCGAGGCCATCTCGATGACGAAATTTTTGTCAAACAGTTGGAATTCCGTTCGACCGAAACCGGTCATGGATTGCAGACTCATTTTATAATTTAATTTCCACGCCCATGGCGCGCGCCGCGCTCCAAACATCTTTATCCCCGCGACCCGATAAATTAATCATCACCACATTCGTGCGCGGACCATCAGCCGCAACCTTGCAACCGTGGGCGATGGCGTGACTCGATTCGAGTGCAGGAATAATTCCTTCGATGCGGGACAATAATTGGAAGGCGTCCAGGCATTCTTGGTCGGTCGCGTGTGCATATTCGATGCGACCCTTCTCCGAATAGTAAGCGTGTTCGGGTCCAACTGCAGCGTAATCCAGACCAGCCGAAACGGAATGCGTACCTTCAATCTGACCTTCGCTGTCCTGTAAAATATGGGTGAGGCATCCTTGGAGAACGCCGAGACGTCCGCCCGCAAAGCGTGCTGCATGTTCGCCACGCTTAATGGCACGTCCGCCCGCTTCGACGCCGGTCAGTTGCACACTGGGTTCGTCTAAGTATTCAAAGAACGCGCCAATCGCATTCGATCCGCCGCCCACGCAGGCAACCACGTGATCGGGGAAACGGTTCTCCGCCCGCAACATTTGTTGCTTCGATTCCATCGAGATAATGCGGTGAAAATCACGTACCATCATTGGATACGGGTGAGCGCCGTACGCTGTGCCTAAAATATAATGCGTGTCGCGTACATTGGTAACCCAGTCGCGCATGGCTTCGTTGACCGCCTCTTTTAAGGTCCGCTGACCCGCTTCAACACCGCGAACTTCCGCACCCATTAATCGCATGCGATAGACGTTAAGGGCCTGACGTTCCATATCGGCTGCACCCATGTAAATAACACATTGCAAACCGAACTTGGCACAGACTGCAGCGGTGGCGGTACCGTGTTGTCCGGCACCCGTCTCGGCAATGATACGCTTCTTGCCCATGCGCACGGCGAGCAAGGCCTGACCAATCGCGTTATTAATTTTATGTGCACCGGTGTGCAACATGTCCTCACGCTTAAGGTAAATTTTGGAACCACCGCAGTGCTTAGTCAGCGCTTCGGCGAAATATAACCCTGTGGGTCGACCCGCGAACTCGTTGAGCATTTTTGTGAAGTCCGCCTGAAAGACGGGATCACGACGAGCGACGTCGTAAGCGGCAGATAACTCCTGCAATGGGGTCATCAATGTTTCTGGAACATACATTCCACCGAATTGACCAAAACGCCCCCGGGCATCAGGCACCTGAAACCTTGGTTCGCGAGTAGGAATGAGACTGGAAGCCGACATAGGAATAGACGCTATAGAGTTAATGGTTTTCACAAGTGCAAGCGACAAGGGCAAATCGGCAGGCTTGCCACTATCGCGAGACAGTATTCATTCGGCGCATGCGCCATTGCCTCCTGTTGCTCCTATGTTGGACCGGATTACACCCGCAGCTGACAAAAGCAGCAGACCCCTCCCCCGCTGAGGTTCGAGGCTATTTCACGACCGAACGTGCCATCATTACGGGAATCGTGGAGGGAACCACCGAGTACCTTCCCGTCTCATCCACTGGTCACATGATTATCAGCGATGAGTTACTCCATGTACCGAAAAATAGTGAAGTTTTTGTGGAGGGAGTTCTGGATAGAAAAGGCCGCCGTATCAGCCTCGAACGTGTCGCCGATGATTACATCGTGATCATTCAACTCGGTGCCATCTTGGCGGTCGTCGTCGCCTTTGCCGCTCGTTTCAAAAAACTATTAGTGGGCGCGATTAATAGCGAACCACAGGCATTTAAAATGATTGGCGCCATCGTTCTCGCATTCATCCCCGCTGCGTTTTTAGGGCTTCTGATTAAAGATTGGATTCCGTTTAACGTTACCAGTGTTGCCATCGCCCTTATTCTCGGCGGCATCCTGATTTTTATCGCCGAGAAATTACTGCCTGCGCTCAACGCCAAAGGAGATGAACTCGAAGATATGCGCCCCAGCCAAGCCATCGGCGTAGGCTTATGTCAGTGTGTAGCGCTTATTCCCGGTACGAGTCGCTCCCTCGTCACCATTCTTGGCGGACGCTGGGTCGGCTTATCCACCGCCGCTGCGACCGAGTTTTCCTTCTTCGTGGGCTTTGCGATTTTAACCGCTGCCTCCGTTTATAAAATGGTATCACTCGGTTCAGCGCTCACACAAATTTACCCGATCGGTAATGCATCCATCGGACTCCTCATCGCCGCTGTGACAGCTTTCATTTCCGTGAAATGGTTGGTCGGTTTTATTCTGCGACGCGGCATGGGTCCGTTCGCCTGGTACCGCATTGCCCTCGGCTCGGCAATTTTAGCGGCGAAGGCACTTGGCGCACTCTAAGGTCAGTCGGTAAACAATCATCATTATACCCAATAAAACTAGGGTAACTCACCGTCAGCCGACTTAAGCCTTTGGCTAAAAGGGGTTTGACTAAACTGTTCATAAGTTATTTATCACGGAAACCACTACGTATGATGTTTAAGCGCTTTCCAGGGCTATTTACCCAAGCAATCGGCATCGACCTTGGCACCGCCAACACGCTGGTCTTTTTAAAAGATCATGGCGTTGTCTTACGCGAGCCTAGCGTGGTCGCGATTCGCACCAGCACTCGCAAACCAATTGCCGTCGGTAACGAAGCTAAAATGATGTTAGGTCGTACGCCTGGAGACATCCAAGCGTTGCGTCCAATGAAAGACGGTGTGATTGCCGACTTCGAGATCAGCGAGCACATGCTCCGCTACTTTATCGGTAAGGTCGCACGTAAATCTATTTTTAGTAACCTCACCGTCGTAGTCGCCGTTCCTTACGGCATCACCGCCGTTGAACGTCGCGCCGTTATGGACTCCGCCTACCGCGCTGGCGCCGATGACGTGATCACCATTCCTGAGCCTGTGGCTTCCGCTATCGGCGTAGGCCTTCCGGTTGAAGAACCTAACGCATCGATGATTGTCGATATCGGTGGTGGTACGACCGAAGTCGCCGTAATCTCCCTTGGTGGCATCGTCCACGCTCGCTCGATTCGAGTCGGCGGCGATGAATTCGACGCCTCCATCATTCGCTACATCAAGCAGTCGTACGGCCTCCAAATCGGTGAACGTACCGCTGAAGAAATTAAGATTAAAATCGGTTCAGCCTACGCGCTCGAACAAGAATTGACCTACGAAGTACGCGGACGAGACACCATCACTGGTCTGCCCCGCTCCCTCCACCTCACTTCCCAAGAAGTCCGTGAGGCCATGGCTGATAACATCAACCAAATCATTGAAGCGATTAAGGGTTCGCTCGAAAAAATTCCTCCTGAACTTTCTTCCGACTTAGTGGATCGCGGCATTGTCATCGCCGGTGGTGGTGCGCTGATTCGCCGTCTCGATCGTGCGATCTCCGAGGCAACGGGCTTGCCAGTGATTATTGCCGAAGACCCTCTCTGTGCCGTTGTTAATGGTACCGGAAAAATTCTGGCCAACGCCTCCCGCTGGAGCGGTCGCGAATAATCTAAGCGGGCCTACCCGCCATGGAGAAAAATCGTCAAGGAGCTAAGGCCTCGTATGTTGCCCTCGCTGTTTTTATTGCGGCCTGGGTCATGTTGCCCTCGGCGTTTCGACGCTTTAACCGAGAAGCCTTTGCCGAATTTCAAGCCCCGGCCTTACAATTGCTCAGCAAAAGTCGCGACTTAGCGCGTTACTGGGAGCTGAGAAGCCGAAGTGACGAAGAACTCATCTCGGCGTCACGCGACCTCTCACGCATCAACGCGGCACTCGAACTTAAATTACAAAGTACCGACGACATTCGACGTGAGAATGCACGGCTGCGCGAGATGCTGCGCTACCCTTCATCTTCTGAATACCTGACTGTGGTTGCGCGCGTGATTTCGCGCGACACCTCATCGTGGTGGCAGCGCATCATAATTCGCAAGGGACGCAATGACGGCATTCGACCTGGGGCTCCCGTTGTTTTCGGCAATCACGTCATTGGTCGCGTGAGCATTGTGCACCAAAATGTCAGTGAAGTGGATTTAATCACCAGCCCAAGTTTTCGCTGCACCGCCTTCCTCGATGGCGATGTCCCGCCCCGCATTGTGCACGTTGGTGGCATGGCCGGAAACTCCCTTTCCGCACCACGCGCCAAAATCACCGTCATCCCGAATGATTATTCTCCACCCGCTGGCGAAGTAACCAAAGTAGTCACTACCGGACTCGGTGGCGTCTTTCCCGCTGGCTTAATCATCGGCACGATTGAAGGCGATGTTTTACCCACACCCGAAGCACGACTAAAGGAAGCAACGATGGTGCCATCAAAAGTGCTTGATCGAATTGATGAGGTTTCAGTGCTGATTCCTAAATACCCAACGCCTGGCGAAATTTTAATGTCGCCGACCGAATTCCTTAAGTTGGAGGAATTTAAATGACCCATCGCGGGGCATGGTTTTTATTACTACTAGCAACCTATCCATGGTTACTCGGGGCTGACTTGCTCTCCAGCTCGATGGCGACATGGGGCTTAAGTTTTTTTATATCTGGCGCGGTGATCGTGACGCCTTGTCGACGGCTCAAGCGTTGGCAATGCGTACTCTTCGCCGCCTCCATCGGTTTCTTATATGAGGCCATGCGGCCGATACCTGACGGTTCAGTCGCATTGGTTTTAGTGTTCCTCGCTATCTACGTAAATAGCTACCGCTCCTTAGTGCGAAGCGCATCACATGTCTTATATGCTGCCATCACGATTAATGCAGTCGTGACACTCACCTGGGTTACCATTGCTCACCTGCAATGCGCACCCGCTTCATCGGTGGACACCTTTACATTCCTCTACCTTGCCACTCTGCAAGTATCGCTTTCGGCCATACTCGCCGCTCTATTAATTAGCCCCATTTCGACTGCCCAGAATTGGGTCATGGATGCCATCGGTTTACCCGTCGCTGATATTACCGCATGAGAAATTCTCCATCGGAAAGCATGTCAGTGCCATCGGCACCACTCAACTCGTGGCGTGTTCTGGTTTTAGCGGGCATATTCCTAACCGGCTTCGTTTATGTAGTTTTAGGCTTAATGTACCGTCAGATTTTCCAATCGAGCGACCTGGTCCGTGACGCAGAAAATCAAAGTCAGCGCGTTGTCATTCGCCCGCCCGCTCGAGGTATTATTTATGACCGCAACGGACAGCCACTCGTCGAGAATCGCGTTCGTTGGCGCGTCAAAGCCGACCTCATGGCACTCCAGCCAGAGATCAGAAAAGAATACCTCAAGCTACTCTCTCAGTCGAAACAGGAGAGTTATTTTGACAAGCCCGACTACGATAAGCTCCAGGAGAACGCCCGCGTCAACGTGTTGAATCGTTGGCTTTCTAAAATCTGGTTCGTCGTCGATGACAACTATCAGACTAATAAAGCCCGCACCAATAAAGTTTATCCACTGCGGGATAACCCCGAGCGACAGGTCAATATGGATAGCCTGCGTAAGCACCTACGGGAATCGCGGGCATTAAAATTTATTCTTATTTCCGACTTAGCTTTTCCGGGTTCACCTGCCTCGCGTACAACCGAAGAAGGCGACCGGGCTATCGCGCGCTTCATCGAGCAATTCCCTTCTGGCGGACCAATCACACTCGAATCCGACATGGTGCGCTCTTACCCCAATGGTAGCTTGGCTGCACATATCTTAGGTTATGTGCGTGACACCGATGAACTACCTCCGAATACCGAGGGTTCCGACGATTTAAGTTTAGCCTCACTGCAGCGACTCAAGTACACAGGCAAAAAAGGTGCGGCAGGCATCGAAGAGACGATGGACCCTGTTCTTCGCGGCCGAAGCGGATGGGAGTTATGGAACAAAACTTCTTCGGGTTATAACAAAGAATTAATTCGCAGCAGCCCAGCGGCACAAGGTACCCCAGTCACCCTGAGCCTCGATATTAATATTCAAAAAGCCGCCGAAGAGAGCCTGAGTAATATTCGCGACTCTGTTGGTCGTCCGCTACCGGGAGCAGCGGTCATGATGAACGTTAACACAGGTGAAATCTTGGCCATGGCCAGCCAGCCAAGCTTTAATCCCAACCGCCTCGCGGATCGGGTAACCAATAAATATTACGATGAAGTCGACGCGAATGGCGGCTGGCTCAATCGTGCCACCCAAGGCCTGTATGCCCCTGGATCCACTTTTAAAGTTATCACCGCGATTGCCGGAATGCGTAATCACAAAGTGGACTGGGATGACGTACTCGATTGTGGCCCGTTTTATAGAGTCGGAAATCGTAACTTCCCCGAACACGAGCCAGTTGGCTTTGGTCCGGTGGATGTCGAAAAAATGTTAGCCATCTCATGCAATGTCTGGAACTACCGCGTCGGACTTTCAGTTGGACCTGAGTTGCTTGCACTCGAGGCCCGCCGCTTTGGCTTAGATCGTCCTCTACTGAAAAACCTGAACTTTACCACCAACCGTCCATTCACCACTGAAATTCCTTATCCTGCGACACGGATGGTGGTTCCTGACCCCGATTATAAATCGCGCATCGGCGGCGGAGCTTGGAATCAGGGCGACACTGCCAACACGTCAATCGGTCAAGGCTTCCTCCTCACCACGCCCTTACATATGGCCTGCTTTGCCGCTTCATTATCGCGCGGAGAAACTCGGACCACTCCCACCCTCTTCCCGTACACGGGCGAGAAAGTGGTACATGAAGGCACCCAGCCCATCGGACTCAACCGTCAACAACTCGAAGCCATTCGTTCTGGCATGTATCGCTGCGTCGAAGAAGGCACCGCCAAGAGCGTGAAAATTCCTGGCCTTCCCTACATGGCCAAAACCGGCACAGCCGAATATTTTAAAACCGGCGTAAAGGCACACCTCGCATGGATTATCGGTTACGCCCCTGCGGATCGCCCCGTCGTTGCGTTTGCCGTTTTAGTGGAAGGCCAACTCGACACCAGCACTTGGGGCGGCAAGACCGCCGGACCCGTAGCCCAAGAAATGTTGAAGGCCTGGGCGGATATTCGTTAATCTTATTTAATATAAACCGGCGTGCCCACGGTGACGCGGTTAAATAATTTTATCACGTCGTCGTCAGAAAGTAAGATGCACCCGTGGCTATTGGGCTGACCGATTTCCGAAGCCTGATTGGTACCATGAATATAAATATAGCGTTCCTTCGTGTCGACCACCTGACCCGCCGAATTTAAGCCGCGGTTAATTCCAGTTTCTAATCCTTCGAGCCAAAGAATCCGACTGGTGATTAAGTTATCGCTCACCGCTTCTCCCTCCTGCCAGAGCTGACCAGTCGGGCGGCGCCCCTTAAAGACCATGCCTTTGGGTTGATTGGCACCAATCATTTCACTCACCGCCAACAGGCCGACCGGTGTTCGTAATGAGTCTTTCACACAGCCAATTCCTGCTCGGGCCGTGCTCACGCGATACTCGTCCACTTGGTTATCTGAAAAATGCCAGAGTTTTTGCTGGTCAACTGACACAACTAGGCAATGTTTCGAGAGGGAAAGCCCGTGCGCCTTAAGGCGCTCGATCAGCTCCCCTTTTAATAATAAAGATATCTCCAAAAATGGCATACCGTATCGGCATCGTGGGCGTGACAGGCGCAGTGGGTCAAGAACTGCTCTCACTCATGGCGAAAAGAAATTTCCCAGTCGCGGAAATCCGCCCACTGGCCTCCGCCCGCTCCGCTGGGTCTAAGATTAACTACGGGGGCAAAGAATGGACCGTTCAAGAGGCTAAACCCGAAGCCTTTGAAGGCCTTGATGTGGTCATCTTCAGTGCTGGCGGCTCGGTGTCTCTCGCCCTCGCCCATGAGGCCGTTAAGCGCGGGGTCATCGTCATCGACAATAGCTCCGCCTTCCGGATGGACCCCAATG
>CAIVVQ010000095.1 GCA_903909465.1 uncultured Opitutia bacterium
GCCATTTTCTTAGGCAGACCGCACTGATTGAGTTTCAATTCAGGACCGATGACGATGACGGAACGACCGGAGTAATCGACGCGCTTACCGAGAAGATTTTGGCGGAAACGACCATGCTTACCCTTCAGCATGTCGCTGATGGATTTGAGCTGACGATCGCGATCCTTCACAGGCTTACCGTGACGGCCGTTGTCGAGCAACGCATCCACCGCTTCTTGGAGCATGCGCATTTCATTATGGATGATGACGTCAGGCGTCTTCATCTGAATGAGCTGCTTCAAGCGGTTATTGCGATTGATGACGCGACGATAGAGATCGTTTAAGTCGGAAGTCGCAAAGCGACCACCTTCGAGAGGTACTAACGGACGGAGGTCTGGAGGGATAACCGGTAACACCGTGAGAATCATGTGCTCTGGGCGCTTACCCGAGGCCAAGAAGCCTTGGATAATCTTCATACGACGAGCGATCTTCTTCTTGATCTGCTTCGAGCGAGTGGAGCGGAGTTGGTCGCGGAGACCTTCCACGGTCGAAGCGAGATCCATCTTCTTCAAGAGCTGCTGCAGCGCTTCCGCACCCATGCGCGCTTTAAAGGCGTCGGGTCCGTGTTGTTCAACGGCGCGGCGGTAGCTTTCTTCGTCGAGTAATTCTTTTTCAACCATGCCGGTTTGGCCAGGGTCGACCACCAAGTATTTTTGGTAGTAAATGACTTGTTCGAGCTGACGCGTCGTCATGTCCAACATTAAGGACAAGCGGCTGGGCATGCTCTTCAGGAACCAAATGTGCGAAACAGGAATCGCCATGCGGATGTAGCCCATGCGCTCGCGACGAACGCGAGAAACGGTGACTTCAACGCCGCACTTATCGCAAACCACGTCCTTATATTTAACTTTTTTGTACTTACCGCAGTAGCACTCGTAGTCGCGGACAGGTCCGAAAATACGTTGGCAGAAGAGTCCGTTAGGCTCGGGCTTGAAGGAGCGATAGTTAATGGTCTCTGGGCTCTTAACTTCCTTAAGGCCTTTAACTTTGCGGTTACCGTGTTCATCGACTTCGTCGAGGAACTGCTCGCCCGTCCATGCAACGATTTCTTCGGGTGAAGCAATCGAGATGGAAACGAAGTCGAAGGACTGCTCCTTGGCTTCGTTCGGGGTGAACTCAGGGGTGTGTTCCGGATGGATCATGTCTTTTATTTATTAAGGGTTAGGAACTTAGTTGCGCTCAACGGCACCCGTGGTGGAGCCGAGACGGACATCCAAGCACAAGGCCTGCATTTCCTTCATCAGCACGTTGAATGATTGTGGAGTTCCGCTGACGAGGGTGTTGTCACCCTTGACGAGCTGTTCGTAAATCTTGGTACGGCCGGCAACGTCATCCGACTTAACGGTGAGAAGCTCCTGTAAGGTGTAAGCGGCGCCGTAGGCTTCAAGAGCCCAGACTTCCATTTCACCGAAACGCTGACCACCGGATTGGGCTTTACCGCCGAGAGGCTGCTGCGTGATAAGGCTGTAAGGACCGGTGGCACGAGCGTGAATCTTGTCGGCGACTAAGTGATTGAGCTTCATCATGTAGATGTAACCCACCACGACGTCTTGGTCGAAAGCTTCACCAGTGTGTCCGTTCGTTAACATGGCCTTACCCGTTTCAGGTAAACCTGCTTGTTTCAAATACTCGCGAATTTGTTTTTCAGGAATACCGTCGAAGATCGGGGTCGCGACCTTGAAGCCGAGCTTGGAACAAGCCCAACCTAAGTGCGTTTCCAGAACCTGACCGACGTTCATACGTGAAGGAACGCCGAGAGGATTTAAGCAAATATCGACAGGGGTGCCATCGGCGAGGAAAGGCATGTCTTCCACGGGAACGATACGGGCAACAACGCCCTTATTGCCGTGACGACCAGCCATCTTGTCACCGACTTGGATCTTACGCTTGGTAGCGATATAAACTTTAACGTTCTTGATCGCCCCACCCTCGTCGATGCCTTGTTCAATGGCTTCAACTTTGCGGGTGCGCTCTTGCTCGAGTTCGTCGAAGCGACGGTGGTAGCCATCGACAATCTGACGGATCTTTTGCTTCACTGGCGAATCGTTCATCTCGATAGTACGAGAGACGGAGGCTAAGCGACGGAGTAAGGTCTTAGTGATCTTGCGATTGGCAGGAATAATGGCTTCGCCGGTTTCCGAATTCTTCACATCGAGCGGAATCTTTTCGCCCAAGAGAATATTCGAAAGGGACTCAGTCATTTCTTCGCGCAGACGAGAATCCGCGGTGCGGTATTCTTCGTTTACCTTCTTAAGGGCACGGCGTTGATCATTAGGCGAGAGGCGTCCGTCGTCCTTATCGGTACGAGAGGAGACCTTTACGTCCATGATGATACCGGAAATACCGGAAGGAACGCGGAGTGAAGTATCCTTCACGTCACGAGCTTTTTCACCGAAGATGGCGCGGAGCAGTTTTTCTTCTGGAGCTAAGTCGCCTTCGCTCTTTGGAGTGATTTTACCGACGAGAATATCGTCAGGCTTTACTTCGGCACCGATGCGGATGACGCCATCGCGGTTAAGGTTGCGTAAAGCATCTTCGCCGAGGTTAGGAATATCGCGGGTGATTTGTTCAGGCCCAAGCTTTGTGTCGCGTGCCGTGACTTCGAATTCTTCGATGTGGATCGAAGTAAAGACGTCGTCTTTGAGCATACGTTCGGAGAGCAGAATCGCATCTTCGAAGTTGTAACCATTCCAAGGCATGAAGCCGACGAGGACGTTACGACCAAGGGCGAGTTCGCCCTTATCGGTGGCAGCGCCATCAGCGATGATGTCGCCGAGTTTAACCTTGTCGCCGCGGCGAACGAGGGGACGTTGATTAAAGCAGGTCGAAGAATTCGTCTTCAAGAACTTGCGCAGGTCATAGACCCACACGCCCTTTGCGGGGTCGCTCTTAAATTTCTTATTTTCGATTTGAGCCGGTGCCACTTCGCCATCTTTGGTGACGATGATGCGGCGTGCGTCAGCGGCGGCCACAATGCCAGCGCCTTCCGCAACGACAACGGTCTTCGAGTCGATCGCCACGCGACGCTCGATGCCGGTACCAACGTAAGGCGACTCGGTAATAACCAGAGGCACACCTTGGCGTTGCATGTTAGAACCCATCAATGCGCGGTTAGCGTCATCGTGTTCTAGGAAAGGAATCAAAGCGGCGGCCACCGAGACCACTTGTTGAGGGGAGACGTCCATGTAGTCGACGTCTTCAGGTTCGACTTCGAGAATGTCGTCACTGAAACGAACGGTGACCTTACCCTTGAGTCGGCTGGACTCATCGAGTTCGGAGTTCGCTTGGGCGACCTTGAATTTTTCTTCTTGGTCGGCCGTCATGAACTCAACCTTGTCCGATACTTTACCACGCACGACTTTACGATAAGGGGCTTCGATGAAGCCGAATTCGTTGATGCGGGAGTAAGTGGAAAGCGAATTGATCAGACCGATGTTTGGACCTTCAGGGGTCTCAATCGGACAGATACGACCGTAGTGCGAAGGGTGAACGTCGCGGACTTCGAAACCGGCACGGTCGCGATTCAAGCCTCCTGGCCCGAGGGCCGAGAGACGACGCTTGTGCGTCAACTCTGCGAGAGGATTGATTTGGTCCATCAACTGGCTCAGCTGACTGCGCGCAAAGAATTCGCGAATCGAGTTACCGAAAGGCTTAGGGTTAACCAGCTTCTGAGGCGTAATGGAATCAACGCTTTGATCGTACTCATTGATACGCGCCTTCACAGTCTTGATGACGTTCTTCAGGCCGGCACGGCACTGATTAGCCAAGAGTTCACCGACGTTACGGACGCGGCGGCTGCCCAAGTGATCGATGTCATCGATGTTACCATCGCCTGCGCGCAAGCGACAGAGCAACTTCGTGGCTTCGACGATGTCGTCAGGAGTAATGGTACGAGTGTCGAGCGATACGTTTAAGCTGAGTTTTTGGTTAAGCTTATAACGACCCACGCGACCTAAGTCGTAACGGAGAGGATCTTGGAAGAGGCGGTGCATGTGGGCACGAGCGTTCTTCACATTCACTGGCTCACCGGGACGGAGCTTGCGGAAAATTTCTTTCAACGCCTCTTCTTCATTACGTACGGAGCTGATGTCCTTACGGAGCGAGAGAATCACGGCACCATCATCGAAGCGGGTGTCGAAGACACTGAACTTCTGCTTGGGCAATTGCTTGTGGATTTCCTTCAGTGTTTCGCGGGAAAGTTTGTCGTACTGCTTGGCCACAACCTTGCCGGTGTCGACGTCCACGATGGGGTCGGCGAAAACGAGGTGGGAAAGTTCTTCGGGCTCGAGGTCGAGCGCGTTCTTCGCCGTGACTTCGCGGCTAGGGTAGAAGAGGCTGAGGATGTCCTTATCGTCTTTGTAACCAAAGGCGCGGAGCAAAGTAGTGACGAGGAACTTACGACGACGGCGACGGCGATCGAGGTAAACCCAGAGGAGGTCATTCTGGTCGAATTGAACTTCGATCCAGGTGCCACGGTCAGGAATGATACGGAAGGCGTGCAGCGTCTTACCGCTGGTGTGCTGTGAGACTTCGAAACAGATACCAGGGCTGCGGTGTAACTGTGAAACCACAACGCGCTCGGCACCATTAACAATGAAAGAACCGCGATCGGTAATCATCGGGACTTCGCCCATCATGATTTCTTCGTCCTTAAAGGCACCCTTCTCGCGCAGACGCAGTTTAAGCATTACGGAGATCGCGAAAGTCGTGCCTTCGCGGATGGCTTCTAATTCGGTCGATTTAGGAAGAACCAAACCGTACTCCAAATATTCGAGACGGAAGTTGCCGTTATTGCTTTCAACTGGGAAGGATTCGCGGAAAACCGCTTCGAGGCCGACATTGTCGCGCGTGGTCGTGGGCGTCTCCAATTGTAGGAACTCATTGAACGAGAAGATTTGGTTCTCGATGAGGTTCGGAGGTGGAATGACTTCGCTAAGTTTACCGAAGTTATTACGAGCTTTTTGCATGACGGTGAGTGTGGAGCGGAGTGGCGGAGGTGTTTCGATGAAATGGGTGGTGTCTGGTTGGTGCGGCCCAGACGGCCGTTGGAAAAAAGCGGGGAGGTGAAACCTGTAAGGGCCTCTGCCCTCCCCGCTGAAAATTGCGCTTTAGCGCCAGAGGAGATTACTTGACCTCAACTTCGGCACCAGCGGCCTTAAGCTTAGTCTCGATATCCTTGGCTTCGTCTTTGCTGACGCCTTCCTTAACAGGCTTAGGCGCACCATCGACGAGATCCTTGGCTTCCTTGAGGCCGAGACCCGTAATCGCACGTACTTCTTTAATTACGTTGATTGGGGTAGCGCCCTTCGTCTTGAGGATGACGTCGAAGGTAGTCTTCTCTTCAGCAGGTGCAGCAGCAGCACCGCCAGCGGCGGCAGCGGCGGCAACCGGAGCAGCGGCGGAAACGCCCCACTTGGTTTCGAGGTCTTTGACGAGAGTGGCGACTTCGAGAACGCTTTGGGCGCTCAGCCACTCGATGACTTGATCTTTGGTGATGTTACTCATGTTACTGGGTTCCTTGAATGGTTAGCGTTCTGCGAGAGAACATTTGAGAGCGCGAGGCTCCTAACCGGGGTTCTTTGGATGTGTGTTGTTTTTGGTTTGGATTTACCACGCTCGAACCACTCCACATGGAGCGGCTTTTGCGCGGAAAGGGTTTAGGCAGCCTTCTCGGCTTGTTGGCGCTTCGCGTCCAAGAGACGAACGAACGAAGAGGCAGGAGTGGAGAGGAGCGAGAGGAGTTGAGCACGAATGCCGTCGAGCGAAGGCAGTTTCGAGAGCATCACGATTTCGTCCTTCGAGAGGATCTTGGAATCGAGTACGCCAGCTTTAACTTCTAGCTTGGAGAAATCCTTGAAGAAGGTGACGAGGACTTTCGCAACGCCCGTTGGATTCTTGCCACCCGTAACGAGTGCGGTGTGTCCGACGAGGTGCTTTGAAATGTCAGGCAACTTGGCTTGTTTCGCCGCGATGTCTAAAATGCTATTCTTCACCACGTGGTATTCAGCGCCATGGACATGGAGCTGGTTACGTACGGCGGTGGCGTCTTGCACGGTCACACCGGTAAAGTTAGCAATGAGGAGGTAATTGGAAGAAGCCAGTTGAGCGGCAACTTCGTCGACCAGGAATTGTTTTTCAGCGCGCATGTTCGTTTGCTATAAGGTTGTGAAATTAAGCAGTGGCAGCCGCGTAAGGCTTGAGGTCGATGCTCACACCTGGGCTCATGGAAGCGCTCATGGTGAGGGATTTGATGAAGCGACCGCCGGCAAAACCAGCGGGCTGAGATTTAACGAGGGCGGCTAAAGCCACGGCGGCGTTTTCGGAAAGCTGTTGGGCGGTGAATGATTTCTTACCGACGACGACAACGATGTTGGCGGTTTTATCCATTTTGAATTCAACGCGGCCGGCTTTGACTTCTTTAATGGTCTTAGGAAGGTCATCCGAAACGGTGCCCGACTTAGGATTAGGCATCAGGCCTTTAGGTCCGAGCACACGAGCGACTTGACGCACGTCTTTCATCGCCGAGGTCGTGGAGATCGCGACATCGAAGTCGAGGAAGCCACCGTTCACTTTGGCAATGAGGTCGGCTAAGCCCGCGTAGTCAGCACCTGCGTCGAGGGCTTCCTTTGCGTTTTCAGTAAAAGCGAGAACCTTGATTTTTTTACCCGAGCCGTTCGGCAACGAAACGGTGCCACGCACCATTTGGTCGGACTGCTTAGGATCAACGCCAAGGAAGGCGGAGATTTCTACGGTCTCATCAAACTTTGTTCCGGGCATCTTCTTGATGATCTCGGAAGCTTGATTGACATCGTATTTTGCTTTCAAGTCGGCGACTTGAAGGGCGGCGCGGTAGCGCTTGCTGTTTTTGGTTTTCATAGCGACTTTTGGTCTCCTGCGTGATGCAGTGGTTGGTTTGGTTTTGGTATTGGGGGTGAAATTAGCCGACGACTTCGATGCCCATCGAACGCGCGGTGCCAGCAATCATGCGGGCAGCGTTATCTGGGTTAGAAGCGTTGAGATCCTTCTTCTTGAGTTCGACGATTTCCAAGAGTTGCTTCTTGGTAACTTTGCCGACCTTGTCGCGATTAGGCACCGCGGCACCGCTCTCAATCTTCGCAGCCTTCTTGAGAAGGACGGAAGCGGGAGGGGACTTGAGGATGAAAGTGAAGGACTTGTCTTGGTAGACAGAAATGATCACGGGGAGAATCAAGCCTGCTTGATCCTTGGTGCGGGCATTGAACTCCTTACAGAACGCCATAATGTTGACGCCCTTGGCACCGAGTGCTGGGCCAACGGGAGGAGCTGGATTAGCGGCGCCTGCGGGGAGCTGGAGCCTGATTTCGCCGATAACTTTCTTAGCCATGGTAGTGTAGAGTGGGTTGAGTTAAGTGAGGAATAAAAATTATTCGCGGTCGTCGCGTTCGACTTGCCAGAATTCGAGTTCGACGGGCGCCGAGCGACCAAAGATGTCGACAGAAACTTGGAGGCGTCCGCGATCCGCATCGATGGTGTCGATATTACCGGAAAGATTAGCGAAAGGACCGTCGGTGATTTTAACGCGCTCGCCGATGTGGAAGCTGACCTTAGGTACAACCTTATCAGCAGCGTCCGCCATCTGTTGGATGATGGTGTTAATTTCTTCGGTCTTGAGAGGCACGGGATTCATGCCGCCAATCAGGCCGAGCACGCCATCGGTTTTCTTTAAGAAATTCCAAGGGGCTTCGAGGAGTGAACCTTCGTCATCGAATAAACGGGCGCGCACGAAGAGGTACGAAGGGTAAAGCTTCATTTCGCTTTCGCGCTTCTTACCGTTGCGGAAATCTTTGACCGTTTTCACGGGCATTAAAATTTCAGCGACGAAGTCGCCCATTTCTTCTTCCTTGATATTACGATCAAGGGTGCGCTTCACCTTGCTCTCGTTGTTCGAGAGGGTTTGCAGCGTGTACCAGCGGAAATCAGAGGAAGGATTCGACATATGAGTTAATTAACGAACCAGTTGGGTCGCGAACTGAACGAAGTTTGAGAGGGAGAAATCGCAGAGAAAGCCAACCGTGCCCATGATGGCGACAGCAGCGATCACCACGACCGTGGAGTCCACCAGTTCCTTCGGAGAAGGCCATGTCGCCTTAACGAAAACCTCAGTGAGGGTTTCGGTCCAGAAAGCGCGGAGGCGTCCGAGGAGGCCGATCATGGTGTGTGTGGTGGTTGAGATGTTGAAGGTGGCAGGACGGGAGGGAGTCGAACCCACAACCAACGGTTTTGGAGACCGCTACTCTGCCAATTGAGCTACC
>CAIVVQ010000096.1 GCA_903909465.1 uncultured Opitutia bacterium
GAAAGTTCTACAGCACCGGCAAGATGCCCGAATTCCAAAAACAAGTCATTGCTCAGGGCGCGGTCTGGATTTCAATTAATAGCGGTGGTAAAATTGCGGATTTAAAATCGAGCGCTGCAGCCGACCACAATGCAGCCAGCGCGGTGATCGATGACGCGGACGGTAAACTCGGAAAAACCTATGGCGCTAAAACCACACCCCATTGCTTCGTCATCGGTAAAGATGGTAAGTTAATTTACAAAGGTGCGATCGATAATGTACCATCCGCTAAGGCATCCGATATTGATGGGGCCACCAATTATGTTTTGGCAGCAGTGTCCGCCGCTCAGAGCGGCAAAACCCCTGCTCAAACCAACGTTAAGCCCTACGGCTGCAGCGTTAAATACTAAGCTTTAAGCACCGTGTGCGCTAGGCGCTGCTCCACTCACAGGAGCAGGTGGCACGTAAGCCTTTAATCGACGCTCAGAAATCTCTGCCAAGATTAAGGCAATAAATTCGGCCAACGGGCGATTACCTTCAAAGGTCTTGTCGGCACGTGAGCGTACATTCACCAAGCCAGCTTCCTTCTCCTTGCTGCCCACCACTAACATGTGAGGCACCTTGGTGAGTTCGGCGCGACGAATCTTAGCTCCTAATTTATCCGAAGAGCCATCCACCGTGCAGCGAATATTGAGTGCCGTGAGTTGAGCCGCGATTTGTTCGCAATGCGCATTCATGTCATCGTTGAGTGAAATCACTCGAACTTGTTCGGGTGCCAACCAGGTTGGGAAATCGCCGGCGAAGTGTTCAATCAAAATACCGACAAAGCGCTCCATCGAACCAAACGGCGCACGGTGAATCATGACCGGACGGTGATGCTTGTTGTCCGAACCGATGTATGAAAGTTCAAAGCGTTCCGGTAAATTAAAGTCGACCTGCACCGTGCCCAATTGCCATTCACGGCCAATTACATCGCGTACCACGAAGTCGATCTTCGGACCATAAAAAGCGGCTTCGCCTGCCTCTTCCGTAAAGGCCACGTCCAGCGTCTTCGCTGCAGCACGACAGGCAGCCTCGGCCTTATCCCAATTTTCATTCGAGCCCGTGTATTTATTAGAATCAGGATTACGCAGACCGACGCGCACGCGGTAATCATTCAGGCCTAAAGTTTTTAGCACAACCTTTACCAACTCTAAGCAACCTTGGACCTCAGTGCCGACTTGATCTTCGGTGCAAAAGAGGTGTCCGTCGTCCTGCGTGAAACCACGCACCCGGGTCATGCCATTGAGCTCACCCGATTGTTCCCATCGATACACCGTGCCGAACTCGGCGAGACGTACAGGCAAATCACGATAGGAATGTGGCTGCGATGCAAAGATACGAATGTGGTGCGGGCAGTTCATGGGCTTCAATAGGAAGCCCTGTATCGCCCCACTCTCGAGTCGGTTGGTTAACTCGCCACAACCACAACCTTCCTTCGAAAGCATTTCCATCGCCTCGCGTTCCACCAGCGGCGGAAACTGTGCATCTTTATAATAAGGGAAGTGACCCGAGGTACGGTATAAATCCAGATTACCAATGTGCGGAGTGAAAACCTGCTTGTAGCC
>CAIVVQ010000097.1 GCA_903909465.1 uncultured Opitutia bacterium
CATACTCAAAATCTGAAATTTCCGGCGAATTTTTCTTTCGATAAAGCTCCTCGTGGCGCATGACTTCTTGGCGCAGGGCGAGGAGTTTTTTTCGAATGTCGTCGGACATGGATGGGCAATAAGTTAAGTGCCTCGGAGGCGAAGGGGAAGGCGATAGATGGGGAGTTTTTAACGCGGGAAATCCCTAGGAATTTGTGAGGTAAAGTCGGCCCCGAACAGGGTAGTCAGAGGCTGCTACGTGGACTTGGGTGGGGCATGTTTTGGCGGCTGATAAAAGGGCTTTGGCGACGGTGGCGGGAGCCGCTCGATCTCGGGGCGCGAGGGGAGCGATTGGCTGAGCGGTATTATCGCCAGCAGGGCTGTCGAATCTTGGCGCGTAATTGGCGGAGTGGGCAGGATGAGTTGGACCTGGTTGTGCTCGATGGAGTCGTATTGGTTTTTGTGGAAGTGAAGACGCGGACGGCGGACTTTGGAGGGGAGGGGTATCGAGCGGTTGACCGACGAAAGAAAACTGCCTTGCGGCGGGCGGCTTATGCATGGATTTGGCAAATCGGGGGCGTTCCGCATCGGCGTTTTGACATACTCGAAGTTATGGTTTGCCAAGATGGCACTGTCCGCATGCTTCAGCATCGTGGTGTACCTTTATTTAAAAGGCGCCGCCCTTGAATCCGATGTCCGATACCGACCGCCATCCCTTTCTCTCTGGTCTCAGCAAGCACCGTGGAGCCCAACCCACCTGCCTGGTGATTTTTGGTGCATCCGGCGACCTCGCTGCCCGGAAGTTGCTGCCTGCCCTGTATAACCTGGCGGTCGACAGCTTGTTGCCGTCCGACTTCTACCTGATCGGTTTTGGACGTAAACCGATTCCCGATGCCGAGTTCCGCAGCTCGTCTGCGGCCGACATCACGAAATTTTCCCGTCGCGAATACCGCGCCGATATCTGGAAGCAGATTTCGGATCACACTTTCTATCAAGCGGGCGGCTACGATGAAGCCGCGGCCTATGAGGGCTTGAAGTCGAAAATCGCGGCGGCGGAAAAAGCGGCCGGTCGTCCGTTGCAATTGGTGTTCTACGTTTCGACTCCCCCGACTGTCTTTGAGGCGATTTTAGAAAACCTTGGAAAGTCGGGTCTAGCTAAGCGTGGTTTAGGCACGGCGCTCGAAAGCAAAGTCATTATCGAAAAGCCTTTCGGCAAAGACTTGGCTTCGGCGGTGCAATTAAACTCAGTGGCCGCACGTAATTTCCAAGAACCACAAATTTATCGCATCGACCACTACTTGGGCAAAGAAACGGTGCAGGATTTATTAGTACAACGCTTCGCGAATCCTATTTTTGAGCCCCTGTGGAACAATAAGCATGTCGACCACGTGCAAATCACCGTGGCCGAAGAGTTGGGCGTCGGCACGCGTGGTGGTTATTATGATCACAGTGGGGCGACGCGTGACATGTTGCAAAATCACACCATGCAGTTGCTTGCCCTGACGGCGATGGAGCAACCGCAGTCACTTTCGGCTGAACACATTCGCGATGAAAAAGTAAAACTCCTGAAAGCTGTCGAAGAATTACGCCTCGGGCCTAACGGAGATGCCGTGCGTGCGCAGTATGCGGCCGGACTTTCGGGTGGCGAAAACGTTGTCGGCTATCACCAAGAAAAAGATATCCCGATCCATTCCTCGACAGAGACTTTCTGTGCGTTGCGTTTGGCGATTGATAATAAGCGCTGGTCGGGTGTTCCATTTTACATGCGCTCGGGTAAGCGCTTAGCCCGACGTGTTTCAGAAATCGCCGTACAATTCAAACAACCCGTATCGGGCCTATTTGCAGGGGATTCGCGTTACGACATCGCTCCTAATCGCTTAGTGATTCAGATTCAACCCGATGAAGGCGTCACGCTGGTGATGAACTCCAAGGTCCCTGGATTGGAGCCGCGCACGCAGCCCGTGCGTTTGAGTTTCCGCTACGCTACCACTTTTGGTTCGAACACGCCCGAGGCCTACGAGCGCTTAATTCTCGATGCCGTGGTCGGTGATCGCACTTTATTTATTCGTGGTGATGAAACCGAAGCCTCGTGGAAATTATTCACGCCGCTCTTGCAATCGTGGGAAGCTGACGGTCGTAAAGGTTTAGAATCTTACGCTTCGGGCTCATGGGGTCCGGCGGGCGCAGATGATTTATTAGCGGCGCAGGGACACAACTGGCGTAACGCCGGTCGCTAAGCCCATGGCTCATCCCATTCTCGATACCTTGGCGGGTTTTCCGCTAAAAGTTTCCAGTGCTTTGGGTGCTTTGGATAAGGCGTGGGCGGATGAGGGCGAAGAAGCCTCACGTGCCTCGCAGATGAATTTAATTTTGATGTTTGGTGCGGCCGTGAAGCCGGCGGATGCTCAAGAACGCTTCGATGAAGCCGTTTTATTTGCACAGCGTTACCCCTGTCGCGTCATCGTGCTCGCGGCCCGACCTGCGTCGGAATCGCATTTACCGTTAGAAGCCAAAGTTAACGTCGTTTGTTTCTTTGATCCTAATCGTCGCGGTAAGCGATGCTGCGAAGCGCTGATGCTCGCATACGGATCGCCCACTAATGAACTCGAATCATTAGTGTCCACTTGGCTGGAAGGTGACCTGCCCGTGAATGTTTGGGCTCATGGTGTGACGGATCAAGAAATGGAACCTTGGCTCCCCTGGACCCGTCGATGCCGCCGCGTGGTCGCCGATCGTTCGATAACCGGTAACGATTTCTTTTCACTGCCTTTCCCTCGTCCGGCCGCGGTGCGTGACCTATCGGTCGCACGTTGTTTGCCTGTGCGTCAGGCGCTTGGACAATTCTTAGCGGCGCATAAGCCCGAAGTTTTAGTCCGTGGATTAAATAAGGTGACGCTCTCGCACACTCCATCGATGCGTGGCGAAGCGATGGGCATTCTGAATTGGATGCGTGATTGTTTGGCCGCTTGTAGCAAGGTTTCGGGCGTGAAATTAAAGGCCGAGTTTCAACTCTCGGAAGATGCGCCCACAGGTGATAACCTCGATGCCGAATGGTTCTACGATGATGGCAGCCACTTTTCATGGGAGCACGCGGAGTTGGGTACGGCCGCGGGGCTGCGTTTTACGCTCGGTAAAGAAACTCAAACCCTCGCTCAGCGCATCGCCTTTATGGGTCCAGCGGAAGCGCTGTCCGAGGCGATTTTCTTCTAAGCCTTAGAAGCGGTAGCCGCTTTGCTTGAACCATTCGACCATTAGGGCGAAGGCTTTGGCGCGGTGGCTGTGTTTGTCTTTGGTCTGCGGCTGCAGTTCGCCAAATGTTTTATCAAAGCCGCTGGGCACGAATAAAGAATCATAACCAAAACCCTCACCGCCCACTTCGGCTTCGAGGATGCGGCCCCAGCATTGACCGACAAATTTTTGCTCTTCCATGTTCGGTCCGAGAACGAGCAAGTGACATTCAAAGCGCGCGCCGCGTTTGTGCGGTGGCGCTTTTTTCATCGTCAGTAAAAGCTTCGCGCGATTTTCTGCGTCGGTCGCTTTAGATCCTGCGTAGACAGCGGAGTCGACTCCTGGTCCGCCTTGAAGGGCATCGCAGCATAGGCCGCTGTCATCCGCGAGTACCCACGATTTTGCGGGGGCGATGCGTCGCAGTGCTTCGGCTTTTAAGCGACAGTTGCCGGTGAAGGTTCCGGTGATCTCTTCGACGTAGGGCATGCCGCCGAGTTCAGCGGCCGAATGCACGCGGAAGGGCAGTCCGGCCTTGGCGAACATGCGGCCAAATTCTTCGGCCTTATGGGCATTGCCTGTCGCCAAGTAGAGATCCATGGCCTGACAGTGCACAGAAGGTGGCGATTTGAAAGGATTTTGCCGATGAAACCTTTCCTTCGCACTCGCCCTTTTGACGAGGACTTCGCAATCTTAGCCCCTAACGATGTCGATCCGTTGCCTCATCACCGCTGGCCCCACGCGCGAGTTTTTTGACCCTGTGCGTTTTGTCAGCAACCCGTCGACGGGTAAGATGGGCTTTACCTTGGCCGAAGCGGCGAAGGCGGAGGGTTGGACGGTGGATTTGGTTTCGGGCCCGGTAGCCTTGGTAGAACCGAAGGGCGTGATGTTTTATCCGGTCGTAACGGCGGAAGAGATGCTACGTCAGACCGACGCACTTTTTGGGCCGTGTGATATTTTAATTATGACTGCCGCGGTGAGTTATTGGCGTCCGAAGGTTTGTCAGCCACAGAAATTAAAAAAGAATGGGCAGGGGATCACGGTCGAGTTTGAGTCCGTGCCTGACATTTTAGCAACGTTGGCGGAGCACCGTCGGGCGGACCAAGTTTTAGTCGGCTTTGCGGCGGAGACAGAAAACGTTGAAGCGAATGCGTTGGAAAAAATGAAGCGTAAAAAAATTGATTTTATTGCCGCG
>CAIVVQ010000098.1 GCA_903909465.1 uncultured Opitutia bacterium
CATGGCTTTTTGAATTTGGTAACCCGATGAAACTGATCCGCCAGGACTGTTATCAATCACAATGAAAATCGGGAACTCGCTCGATTGGTTGTTATAAAAATTAATGCGCTGGCAGACATAGTCAGCCAACGATTCGGTAATCGCACCATTCAGCGCAATGCGTCGATCACTGATGCACAAAGTGCCATCAACGAGCGGGTCCTTGAGATACTTTGGCTTAGCCTTCGCTGCTACCTTCTTAGCCTCATCTTCTTTTTGAAAACGAGTCAGCTCATTCGTGAGACGCGTCACCGTATTACTAGACTCTAATTGCAACTGCTTCGCTTCCGCTTCGAGTTCGCGAATCTTATTATTCTTCTCTGCTAAACGAGCATTGGAACGCGCTGCATCGAGTGCGACCTGACGTTCCAAGCTGGCCCGCTCCTCTTCCAGCGCGGCCGATTCCGCCGAAGCTTTGGCCTGACGTAACGCACGCTCGGCATTCAAACGAATCGTCTCAGCGTTCAATGGCACAAGGGTTTCCGTGCGCTTAGCCTCTACCAGGGCCATCTGCGCATCCAGCAGGGCCTTATCCACACGTAATCGATCCACTTCCTTCATGATCTCCTTTTGTTCGGGCGTTAAATTCTCACGCGCAATGGCGGGACCTGGCGGCAGCGTGGTCGCCAAGCCAACAGTGGGCGCGGCATCGCTTCCGCCCGCGGGCGCGTTGGCGGACTTGACGGGCACTTGAGCCTGAGCGGCCGCAGTCAAAGCCAATAAACTAAGGAGGGGATGAATTTTCATATTTTGTATTATAAATTTTAAGGAAGAATGAATTCGGTCGATGGATCATAAACCCACCAAACGTCGAAAGGCTGCGGCGTGGGCAAAACTGTCTGGTGAGTCGTTGCGAAGTCGCGGTTAGTCATACCCTCGCGCTTGAGTTCGGCGAGTTCGGGAGCGGCTACGATTGTGTTCACGCTGTCTTCGCTCATGCGGTCGGTGACATCCGTCACCCACTTCAAGCGCTGCGCTTCAGTACCCAAAACTTTCCAATCACCCGTGGACACCGCTCCATACATTCGCTTCACGAATTCATCGACGGTGAGGTCCATCTTCTGGGAAACCTTCACGAAAATTCTTTCGCACCAAACTTTAACCCACTTCAATTGCTCCGCCAACTCGGTGGCATTACCCTGCAGATTCGTCGAGGCCTGGTGGTGCAACACAATGGTTTGCGGGTAAACAAAGGAGCGTTCTGCCATCGTGGTGATAATCGCAGCCATCGAAGCGGCATAACCCTTTACGACAACATACACGGGCGCTTTGGATGATTCCATCGCCTGTAGGATCTGGTAACCCGACATCACCGAGCCGCCAGGCGAGCGATCAATCACGATAAAAATCGGGGCCTGCGCATCGAGTGCATTATAAAAGGCGATGCGTTCACAAACATAAGTCGCCAAGGTATCGTCCACCACGCCGTTGAATGCGATTCGTCGATCGGAAATATGCAGCACGCCATCCACCATCGGGTCGCGCGGGTAACCTATTTTTTGGTTCAGTGCCAAGTCGCCGACTTTCTTTTGCAACTGTGCAATTTCGGTGACGCTAGAAATTTTCGCCAATTCGACAGACTGGGCAGCGAGGGCTAATTTCGTCTCCACTTCGAAGTCGGCCTGCTGTCTGGTCTTGTCGGCCACAGCGACCGACGCCTTCGCCTTAGAAAGTGCTTCTTCTAAAATCAGCTTTGTCTTCTCCGCTTCTTCAACCGCCCCCGCCGCCTCCGCCTTCGCTTTACGTAAATTCTGCTGCGCCATCAGCGATTGGATTTCTAAAATATTGTCGAGTTGAGCTTGGCGACGTTTGGCCGACTCCAAATCAAGACGCGCACGAATCACTTCCGCTTCCACCTCGGCCTGATAAGTTTCGGGCGACTTCTGCACGGGGTCGACCCCTGCCTGGGCGGCGACAGCGGAAAAGAGGAAAGCGAGGGCCAGACGACGCATCAGGGTAGAGGCGTTAATTTGTCAGATAAATGGTTCCCTTGAAGCACTTTTTTCGCAAATCTTCGCCCATGCAGCCGAATGACCCGATAACCCTGAAGAATCGCCACACAGGCGCCATCGAGACCGAACAGGTTTACGGTGAAGCCTGGTTGCGGCGCATCTACGGCAACCCCCTCGGTCAGCTCGCCCTCCACGCCGTCGTCAAACGCGCCCTCTTCTCCAAACTCTACGGCGCCGCGATGGATCGGCCCAACAGCGTCGCGCGCATTGCGCCATTCATTAAGACCTATGGACTCAACGTCAGCGAATTCGCCGACGACATTAGCACCTACCAAAGCTTCAATGATTTCTTTTATCGGAAATTAAAATCATCCGCCCGTCCCGTCGACGCTCGTGCCGACGTTGCCACGCTTCCTGCCGATGGACGTCACCTGGGCTTTCAAGACGCTTCTAACGTAAAAGGAATTTTCGCCAAGGGTCAGCAGTTCGACATTCCCACGCTGCTCGGCGATCGCGCGCTCGGTGAACGTTATGCCCGCGGCACTATCGTTTGCTCGCGCCTCTGCCCCGTTGATTACCATCGCTTCCACTTTCCCGTCGCCGGCGTTCCTCATGAACCCGTCGCCATCGATGGTGCGCTCTTTTCCGTCAACCCCATCGCACTTCGTCGCAATGCTAGCTACCTCTGGCAAAATAAACGGCAGCGTGTTTCTATCGACGCTGGACCGTTCGGACTCGTCACCATCATCGCGATCGGTGCCACGAACGTTGGAACGATTATCGAAACCTATAAACCCGGCGTTGCGATGAACAAAGGTGACGAGAAAGGTTACTTCCGTTTCGGCGGCTCATTCCTCGCTACGATTTTTGAACCTGGACGCATTCAATTAGAAAATGATTTAATTGCAGCCGGCGAAAGCGGCCAAGAGTTGTATGCGAAGGTCGGATCTCCTTTGGGTCGCCTAAAAGCGTAGTTCATCGAAAACCACTTGCCAGCCAGCGAATCGCGGTAAACGCTGGTGGCACAGGTTGCTCGGGTGGTGGAATGGCAGACACACCAGATTTAGGTTCTGGCGCCGAAAGGTATGCGGGTTCGACTCCCGCCCCGAGCACTTGTGATTAATTCAGGGGACACGGTGACACGTGGGCACGAGTAATGGGGAAACACATTTTGGGCATTGGGTAGGGACGGCGCTCCGCCGCCGTCCGTGCA
>CAIVVQ010000099.1 GCA_903909465.1 uncultured Opitutia bacterium
ATTTATTTAGACGATGGCGATGTCGCCGTGATTACGCCCGACAGTGTGGATATTCGAAATCTGGATGACGAACCTATCGAGCGCGATGTCGCCGAATTGGGTCTTGATGTCAGTGCAGTCGAAAAGGGTGGTTACGACCACTACATGCTGAAAGAAATTTTTGAACAACCTGAGTCAGTACGTAACGCGCTCCGCGGACGCATTGATTTAGCCGAAGGAAATGCAGTTTTAGCAGGACTCAGTGCATCGCCTGCGGAGTTGGCCGAAATTAGCCGAATCATTCTCGTTGGTTGTGGTACGTCGCTGCACGCCGGCATGGTTGGTGAATTCGCTTTTGAAGATGTCGCCGGTATTTCAACTGAAGTTCAGCAGGCGGCCGAATTCCGTTACCGTAATCCCATCGTGGATCGTAACGACATGGTTATCGCCATTTCGCAGTCGGGTGAAACCGCAGATACCTTGGCTGCTATTCGCAAAGCCAAGGAGAAGGGCACTAAGGTCTTCGGCCTTGTTAATGTCGTCGGCTCGGCCATCGCACGGGAAACCGGTCGCGGTGTCTTCATTCACGCCGGCCCTGAAATCTCAGTCGCATCCACCAAAGCCTTCACCGGCCAAGTTTCCGTACTCCTGTTGATGGCACTTAAGCTCGGACGTGGTCGTCGACTTTCCCAAGAGCAGGGGCAGGAACTCGCCAAGGAAATCAATCGCCTCCCAGAGCTCATCGAGTTCGTGCTTAAGCAAAATGATGCGATTGCCAAAGTCGCTGAGCGCATGTCGAAGTCGGAACACGCCTTCTTCTTGGGTCGTGGCCCCATGCATCCCGTCGCATTAGAGGGGGCCTTGAAGCTCAAGGAAATCTCTTACGTTCATGCCGAGGGTTACCACGCTGCTGAAATGAAACACGGGCCCATTGCTTTACTCACGCCTGGAACACCTGTGGTTGTTTTGGCTAATCAATCTCCCGTACTCGAAAAAGTCTGGGGTAACGCCGAAGAATGTAAGGCCCGTGGTGCACGAATTATTGCGGTCGTGACCGAAGGTCATGCGCATACCGACCTCACCGATGACACCATCGTTCTGCCTAAGTGCAGTCCGCTGGTTGCAACCATTCCTGCCGCCGTCGCTTTGCAATTACTCGCGTATCACATCGCTCGTTTGCGTGGATGCTCGATTGATCAACCGCGCAATTTGGCGAAGTCGGTTACGGTCGAGTAAGTCTTCATACCTAAGGTAAAGACCCTAGGCACTCCGAGTTGTGGGTGTAATTAGGCTCCGTAGAAATGGCTAGATGAAGAAACCATCGACTCGGAAGTGTTCGACCTGCCTTAAATTGAAAGCCACCCGCAGCTTTCACACCCTTAATCCCGCGGGCAATTTACACCCCTGGTGTAAAGACTGTCAGCGTAGCCACATGTCGGATCACCAGTTCAACCGAACTAAAAATGGCCGCAAAAAATTACGGCAATGCTCACAGTGTGAACTCAGCTTTGCCCCCAATTGCTTTCACTGGCTCAAATCCACTGGAGCGTACCACAGTTATTGTCGCGGCTGCCATGCGACTTACATGGGTCTGAGGTATCACTTGGTGAAGCCCAAGGCTCGCCTGAGTCTAAAGCGTTAATACCGTCAGATATTATGCGTCTGTCTAAATGTTAAAAATTCCGCTGGTGGCCGGACGGGGACTTGAATCAACTAATGCTATCAAGACCGAACGCGACTCTCAAACATTTCGAATTTACCCGATGGTCCGAGAGGAATGTCCGATGGGAAAGATAATTTAACCTCAAATGTGTGCCCAAGGTTTTTGCACAACGTGTCCATAACTTTCTGACACTCGATTACGCTGAGCTCGCGATCAACCACGAGGAGTAATTCGACCTCACGTATGCTATTCTGAATGCATTTTAGTTTAGAAACCTTAACCCCAGGTAGACACTCATTAAGGCTTCGTTCGCCAACGCGCGGGAATAGGCTCTGTCCGTCGGGTAGAATGAGTCGATTGCGCTGGCGACCATGAATATTCATAATGACAGGCAGGCCGCGACCGCAATTACAAGGCGCCCCAGCCGTGGCATAATCGCCAATCTCATATCGAATCAACGGCGTCGAAAAATTATTGAGATTAGTAATCACCACACGCCCCATTTCGCCGGGAGCGCAAGGATGATTCTTTTCGTTAAGTATTTCGATAAAAACAGACTCGGATTGAACGTGGTAGTGATTATTCTTGGGGCACTGCAACGCTAAGATACCGCCTTCCTCGCAGCTGTAGAGGTCGACTACTTTAGTCTGCCAGCCGCCTTCAATGGCTACACGATCTTCGGGCGTGAGCATTTCGCTAAAGGTGCGAATCTCCTTCAGTTTAGGTAGCGAAAAATTATTTTTTTCAGCATAGGCCGTCAGCGCGATGAGGTTGGACGGGAACGACATCAGGTAGTCCGGCTTCTGCTGTATTAGCCACGCGTGTTGCTCTGAAAGTTTGGCGATGACACTTAGGGTCGACGCTGGACCGGTGGTAAAAATAGAACCCACGGTCCGTCCCCAATCTGGGTAGCTAGAGCCGTTAGGGGCTTCGGATTCGCCTGGCGCTGCCCAACGAATCGCACAGAGCTTGCCTGTGAAGTCGCGCTCATGCCAAAGGTGGTCGCGCAGCGAGTTAGCCAACCAGATGGCTTGAGTGGCAGCGGTGCGGCCGAAGGTGAGCGGCTGACCCGTCGAGCCAGAGGTTTTGGCGTGAGTAGGGTTCCCGTGCTCTGGGGGAACTCGGGTGCTAAAGAGTTTAATTCCTGCGGATTGTAAGTCGGCACGGGTCGAGATGGGTAGTGAAGATAAATATTTATAATCCAAGAGTGTGGGCAGGGTGTACGGCTTGAACAGTTCTTGGTAATAGGGAACGGTCTGAACCGCATGACGTAAAACCAGGTTCAGTTGGTTGAACTGATTTTTCTGTATGACTTCGGCGGGCCACCATTGAGAGTTTTGTAACTGAAACTGCAGGGCGAGTTGCTGAGTTTGTTCTGGGCCGGTAAAGGCGGGGAACTGCAAACTATTTAAGGCTGATCGGGGTGACGGTAGCATCGCACACA
>CAIVVQ010000100.1 GCA_903909465.1 uncultured Opitutia bacterium
CCCAAGGCCTCGCCGAAGGCACGCAAGTGGTTAAAGATAAAACCACCGGGGTGGAAACCGTCGTCAAGAACACCATCGTATGGACGAATCTCTACGGCCCTAATCAAACACGCATTTTTAGTACCACGCTCGGACACGACAATAAAACCGTGGGCGATGATCGCTACCTCAACCTTATAACTCGAGGTATTCTTTGGGCGACCAATAAAATTTCCGCCGACGGCCAGCCTCAATCGGGCTACGCAGCAAAAAATAAGTAACATGTCCGGCTTGTTTAGATCCACCCTCAGCATCCTTTGCTTAACTTTAGCTGGGAGTGTCGCACTCGCAGCGGATTCAACTACCTCACCCGAGAAGAAGCCTTCTAACAAGAAAGGTGTCGGACTGGGGCGCTTCCCGGATTGGCTCGGACTCAACGAACTTAAAGATCTAAACGTTGCATGGTTCTACAATTGGCAGACCACGAATTCAAAATTCACCACGAGTATTGAATTTATCCCCATGCTTCGGGCGGGCAGAGTCGGAGCGAGCCTGACTCGCGACGACTTCATCCTAGGATACAATGAGCCCGACCACCCCAAGCAGGACAATATCAGCGTCAAGGAAGGCCTAGCCCAATGGTCCAAGGTAGCTGCCAAAGGTAAATTTGTTGTGGGACCCGCCATGTGCAAAGATCCAGTCAATGGGGATTGGCTTCCTGATTTCATGAAGGCCAAACCCAAGGTCGATGCAATTGCGGTTCACTGGTACAAAGGCGTGAGTGCAAAAAAGTTCATCGATGACATGACAGAAATTCACAAAATGTATGACCTGCCTATCTGGGTGACCGAGTTTGCCTGCCAAACTTCTGAATCATCCAAAGATGAACCAAAAAAATTCACGCAAACCCAAGTGAATCAATTCATCGAAGATTCGACTCGTTGGATGGAAAAAACGTCGTGGGTACAGCGCTATGCCTGGCACAGTTCAGGCAATGGCACATGCTGTCTTTATGATGACAAAGGTCATAAATTAAGTGCCACCGGCAACGCGTACGCCGCAGTAAATAAAGACACCCAATAGGTCTAATTGACCGAAAACGGAGCGAGCAAGCCCGTCAGAGTGATTGCTTTCCCTCGCGGTAAACTCACGATTTGCCCACTCATAACCTGACTTAATCTCCAAATGAAACGCCTCCTGCCACTAATCGTCATCGCCTGCCTGACGATTGTTTCTCCTGCGCAAACTGTCAGCGCTGGGTTTTTCAAGCCAACCCAAGCACCCTTCTACGTTCAGCCCAACGAGAAAATATCCTCGATTAACTTTAACAGCGGCAGCGCCGAAGAACTACAAAAACTTATCGATGATGCAGCGAAGGCTAACCCAACTGGAACACTGGTCTTAGAATTAAAAGGCGCCATCACTGTAAAACTAAACCCCCTTCGTCTGCCATCGCGCACCAACGTTAAATTTGGTCCCGATGCCTCAATCAAAGCCGACGCTGCCGCTGTTGCCAAATCACTCATTGAAATCACTTCTGCTGAGCTCGTCTGCTTAAGCTCGACTACTGATAAACCCGCGTTGATCGACGGCCAAGGCAAGGTTGCGACCGGCATCAGTGTGAAGAAAAGCGGACGACTCAACTTCGACCAATTACAGATCCAGAATTGTAATAGCATCGCCGTAGACTTCTTCGGAAAGGATGAAAAATTGGTGAATCAGGCCAGCAGCGTCACCCGTTGTACCTTTATTAACAATGCAATTGGTCTACGCGTCCAGAATACCGCTGGCTTTGTCTGCTTAGATAACAATTTCACTAACCATAGTGCCACCGCCCTAGAGATCACTTCGCTCAACAGCGTCGTCGCTGGTAACACCTTCCGCAAAAACGCTGAAGCCATTAAATCCAATTCAAACCGTGGCGCTATCACACACAATAATTTCGTTGAGTGTGCCGTCGCCCTCAACCTCGACATGTTAGGTGAAAACAACCTCGTGTATGAAAATACCTCCGAAGGAGCGACCAGCCTCTCCGTGGCGGGTGCAACTCAAACGTTTTTCCAAAATAACATACAAGCTACGGTTAATGTCGTAGAGCGTTCAATTTCAGGTTCACATTTTATTCAGAATCCAAATTTCAAAGTAAGCTCAACCTCCGACGCTGCAGTCTTCAATCCGCCGACAGTTCTCAATCCTCATAAGGATACAAATATTGCCCCCGGCTTCGGACGCTTTGACCTCTCCTTCCCTCCCGCTGGCACCAATAACAAGGACGAAAGCTCCGCTTATGACGTCGCCAAGATTCAACCTAAACTCGACAAGGCACGGACTGAACACGCCAACGACATTCTCGTTGTGACCCTTAAGGGAACCTTCGTCGCTAAGACGATGGAAGGATTAAAACTACCCGATAATACGTGCGTGATTCTCGATGGTACGGTGTATTCTAATACCACTGTCGCACGCGATCCACAGTGGAAAGCGCCTTGGGTTCGCGGCGCCCCCACGAGCCAACTCATCCGCATGCCACTTAAAGGCTATTCATCATTCTCAGGCGGAACCATCGACGGCGGACACCAAGCCACCTACGGCATCCACGCTGGGTTCAGCACGCCCCTCAGCGGACTCATCCAAAATGTTACAATTCTGAATTGTAGCGGCGACGGCCTCTACACCAAGGGACGCCGTAACAAAGACCCTCTAATTATTCACCTCTGCACCTCCAACGGTAGCCGCGGTCGCGGCATCTGGCCTCACGTTAGTGGCCCCGTCTATTCGCTACAAAATCATTGTGAAGCTAATGGTAAAGACGGCATCGATCTTGATGCGAGCTCCAAAGAAAACATCACGATGTTTAATACCTGTATCAAAAATAAACGTCACGGTGTCTTCATCGAAGAAGCCACCCACGATAACATCGTCTTCGCCAATGAGCTCAATGAAAACGGCGGTCGTGGCGTCCACGTCTGGAATGAAGAAGTCGCGGGTGATACCACTAATAATTGCATTGTCGCCAACTCCTGCCGCAGCAACCTCGACGGCGTGTACGCGGGTGCGCGCGCAAAATATGCTGCCACCAATGCCAATAAAGGAGAAGAGACGACTATCTTCGCCAATCGGAACTTCTTCTTTAATAACCTTTGCGCTGACAACAAACGTAGCGGCGTTGGGGCAGGTAACAATCACGCCATTGAAAACTACTTCAGCCAAAGTATTGCGACGGGTAACACGGCTGCCAATATTGCCACCAGCGAAAGTGCAGCCGCCGTATTTAGTAATAGCGGTACACCCACGGGAAATGCGGTTAAAGTCTCCAAGTAATCTAATTGCCCGCCGCCTTCAGCCCTGCGACGCAGGGCTTTTTTGTGCCCCATTTTCGACACCGACAATACACTAGTGCTAAGACGCCAAGCGCCATGCCATAGGTCGATGACTCAGGCACTGGCGCAGGCAAAAAATTGTAAGTCAACGTTACCCTCGTGGGTGCATAATAAGAAGAGGTCGAGATAACGGTATAGATTTCAGGAGTCTTAGAAACATAGGCCCAAGCATTTGCGGTAAAAGCCGGGGTGGATCCAAGACCAACATAATCGGCTAAGACGGCCGATGAAACCCCTGTCATGTAAGGCACAACCATCAATCGCTGACCACTTAAGATAACATAATTTACCGTTTCATTCTGAACCTGTAAGTAATTAAATTTAATCGACGTCAGCAATGACACCTGCGGACTTTCGTAACTTTTAATGCCAGTACCGGTAAGCTGTAGTTTACTTCTTATGTCTCGAATCGTCGCGGTAAATACCTTGGTTATTATTTGAATGTAACCCGACGGATCACTCTCCCCAATCGTCAGTTGGGCTGACTGCAAGGTGCCCCACTGTGGATTAAATTGATCAAAAGTGAAACCCTGCTTCGTCGTCGTCAGATTCCACCAGGCGGTTTGTTCATACGTAGCCGCTTGAACGTTGATAATTCCGACGAACACTACGAGGAGCACAGCTATCTTCATCCCCGAAGATTATGCTACCAACCACGAGCATCGACGGCGCAGTCAGCCGTTAAAACCTCAGGGGTTAAATCGCAAACCAATCCGCAGTTTTACTCAATCAAAGAGCTGCTTCAATGCACGCACTGACATTTTTACCGAAAAAGTCATAACCGTCTTCGGTAAAGTGCACATCTTTCGGCCTCTGATACTTAGCGAGCTCTGGTAAGATTTTTTCGTAGAGGTCATCAATCATCACACCGTTAGCTTTCATTATACTCAATGCAACTTGGTTGCGCTCGACAATCGAGGCGGCAACTTGCTGCTTCGAATCATCATCAGGAATCGGAGTCGTACTGGCCCAAATAATTTTCGCGCCTGTAGCTTTAAGGCGCTTGGTGATTTCTTCCAGTCTTTTAGCGTAATCCGCAATCGGTGTGTTTCGGTCATGAATACCAAAGTTAAAATGAATCACATCCCAATGTCCGCTACCCAGCCAAACATCGAGTTTGGCCACACCCGCCGCCGTTGGGCCGCAATTCGCCGGCGCTCGATGAACATTAGCCTTTCCGGCTAAATATTTGCGTGTGGCTTGCGTGTAACCACGTGAAACGGAGTCACCTATAATTAATACCCGCGGCAACTTAGGGTCATCTTTTACATAATCCCAGGCGGTCGAAAGCCCCTTCGTCTTATCTTCTTTATGATGGGATAAATAGAAATCACCAAGGTTGTCCTGCAGGACCTTCTCCCATGCTTGTTCTTCAGGAGAAAGTTTAGCCACCAGAGCCTGGTAGCGCTGATCAAACACGGCAGCACGTTGTGCCTTCTTCGCGGCGGCAACAGCAGCCGCTTCAGTCGCATTGGTCGGCTCAGTCACCTTCGTCGCCTCCGGTGCCGCAAATAACCAGACAACCTGGGACATCAGCGCGATAATGATGAGTAAGGCCTTAGGGTAATGGCTTAATTTCATTTTGCCTTTATATTCTCACGTGGGGTGATGTCTAATTTTAAAAACCGCACGCTCTTCAGATTTAAGACCAATCCAGTTGACCCCCACCCGTCATAATAAATCATTTAATTATGCCCCTTCTTAAACCTGTTGTTCTGATTACCGGTGCCGCCTCGGGCATTGGTCACGCCACCGCTTTGGCGTTCGCACATGCAGGATATCGCGTTGTAATTACGGACATCAATGAAAACAACGGACTAAAGGTCGTTAAGGAAATCGTATCGCTCGGCTCTGAAGCAATCTTTGTTCAAGCCGACCACTCAAAAGAAATCGATAACGCACGGGTCGTCGACACTACCCTAAAGGCTTTTGGTCGACTCGATGCTGCCGTCAATAACGCCGGAGTTGAAGGAAGCCCCGATTTAAAAATCGAGCAACAAACGGAAGCTAACTTTCGGCACACACTCAGCGTCAATCTCGGCGGCGTACTGTGGGCGATGAAATATGAAATTCCCGCCCTCCTGAAATCAGGCGGCGGTTGCATCGTGAATCTGAGCTCTGTTGCTGGCTCGATCGGCATGGAAGGCATGGCTGCTTATGTGGCTAGTAAACATGCCGTTGAGGGACTCACTAAAGTGGCAGCACTTGAGAACGCCAAACGCGGCATCCGTGTGAACGCAGTCGCACCCGGTGCCATTCAAACTGACATGATTGATCGCTTCGTGGGTAAAGGTGAAAGCAAAGGACGGAGTGACCTCGCGGCCCTTCACCCCATGGATCGCATTGGGCGCGCCGACGAAGTCGCACAAGCCATTCTATTTCTTTGCTCACCGGCATCTTCTTTTATCACCGGACACATTCTACCCGTTGACGGTGGCTGGCTGGCGAAATAACGCAAGAGAGCCACGGCTTGCGATTTGGGCGCAGGGTCTTAGTGTGACTTCACTATGAAAACTTTTTCCGTCAAAGCCTTTGGAAACACCAAGGCAACCAACCTCCTCGCTCCGCTGAGCATTAACCGTCGAGAAACGGGCCCTACAGACGTCGAGATGGAGATTTTATACTGCGGGGTCTGTCACTCCGACATTCACCAAGCCCGCGGCGAGTGGCCAGGCACCAACTACCCTTGCGTCCCAGGCCATGAAATCGTTGGGCGCGTGACGAAAATCGGCTCAAAGGTTTCAAAATTTAAAGTCGGCGATACGAGTGCAGTGGGTTGCATGGTTGATTCGTGTCGCACTTGCAGTCACTGCCAAGCTGGCCTCGAGCAATATTGCATCAACTACGCTACCTTTACCTATAACAGCCCCGACAAGCACCTGGGCGGCCACACTTTCGGCGGCTACTCAACCCATGTAGTCGTTGACGAAGCATTTGTTTTAAAAGTTCCTTCAACTTTAGATTTAGCAGCGACCGCCCCCTTGCTTTGTGCAGGCATTACAACTTATTCACCCCTCAAAAAATGGAAGGTAAAAGCGGGTCAAAAGGTGGGCATCGTCGGGCTCGGTGGCCTTGGACACATGGGCGTTAAGTTTGCCCGAGCCTTTGGCGCTCACGTTGTGCTATTTACTACCTCCGCGAAAAAAGTTGCGGACGGCCTACGCCTAGGCGCCCACGAGGTCGTGCTATCAACCGATAAAGATGCGATGGCCAAACACCTCAGTAGCTTTGATTTCATACTCGATTGCGTTTCGGCGCAGCACGACATCAATCTTTACCTCAGCCTACTCAAACTCGATGCGACATTAACACTCGTAGGCGCACCCGAGAATCCACTTTCAGTTTCGGCGTTCAGCCTTATCATGCCACGACGAAACTTTGCGGGTTCCGGTATTGGTGGAATCGCCGAAACTCAAGAGATGCTCAACTTCTGCGCAGAGAAAGGCATCGTCTCAGATATTGAACTCATACCCATTCAGCAGATCAATGAAGCTTGGGGTCGCATGCTCAAACAAGACATCAAATACCGTTTTGTTATTGATATGGCTTCACTGAAAAACGGGTAGATTTTCCAATCGGCGTTACACCCGCACGGGCCCACCGAACGAGTTCTCATCTCATCCAGTTTTACACCTTATTCACCTGCCCACTTGACCCCTGTCCACCAGCGGGTCGGTTAAAGTGGCGGAGAGGATGAGATTCGAACTCACGGTACCCTTTTGGGGTACACCCATTTAGCAAACGGGCGCTTTCGGCCACTCAGCCACCTCTCCAGGTCCGTTCGCAATTGAACGGACATCACGCATAACGCACCATCAGATTAAGGTCAAGCGTATGCGAATGACACTCTCCTGACCCAGTAAAGTCTCTTAAAGTGCACCCGCTTGGGGTTGTATATTAACGAAACTCTTTTAATTTATGAGGGTTGAATTAATATGATTAAAAGCAATCGCCCCGTTGCTTCAATAGTCACCCTCCTCTGCGTATCACTCGGCATCACTGCTGCAGCTGTAACGCCGACTAACAATCCTCCGACCCCCGGCGCACCTGCTCCTACTAACAATGGGAAGCAGCTCGCGATTCGCCATCAACTCACCCGCCACACTAAGCCGCCCGCACCGAATACAATTCGCGGACAACTCGGCGATCCATTACAGGGACTTACCGCTGCCCAACTCTCTGCCTTCACCGACGGTAAAGACGATTTTGAAACCGCCGAGACAGTCGCCGGCGGACTCGGCCCTATTTTTAATCGCGACTCCTGCGTAGCCTGTCACTCCGGTCCCGCCACCGGCGGCAGCAGCGTCGTCAACGTCACACGCTTCGGCTTACTCACCAACGGGCATTTTGATGCGCTCGATTCACTCGGCGGTTCACTTCTTCAAGATCATGCCATCACTCCGCTAGCCATGGAAGTTATTCCGATGTCCGCCAACGTGATTGCGGAACGAAACTCCACACCTCTGTTTGGATTAGGATTAATCGAGGCCATCCCCGAATCGGCAATTATCGCGAACAGCAAAAAGCGCGTTGGTGATGGCATTCAAGGGCGCGTGGCCTTGGTAACCGATGTGGTCTCTGGGAAAACCAAAGTGGGTCGCTTCGGCTGGAAAAACCAACAATCGACGATTCTTGGCTTCGCCGCTGATGCTTACCTCAATGAAATGGGTATCACCAATCGCTTCTTCCCCAATGAGAATGCCCCCAATGGCGATCAAGCAATCCTAGCTGAAACCGATAAAGTAGCTGACCCCGAAGATCAATTCGACCCTGCGAGCGGAAAGTCTGACGTCGATAAAGTGGCAGACTTCATGACGCTATTGGCACCGCCTAATAATGTCGGCCCACTGCGCCCCACTGCTGCTGCGGGTAAACTCGTTTTCGATAACCTCGGGTGTGCCTCCTGTCACACGCCTTCAATGATGACCGATAGCAGTAGCCCAATTGCCGCACTCCGAAATCGTGAGGTGAAACTCTTCTCCGACCTACTCTTGCATGACATGGGTTCGCTCGGCGATGGCATCGCACAAGGTGCTGCCAGCCCAACTGAAATGCGCACTGCTCCACTCTGGGGCTTAAGATTCAGCGCACCCTACCTGCACAATGGATCCGCCGCCACCGTCCAAGACGCCATCATGGCACACGACGGCGAAGGCAAAATCTCACGCGACCGCTTTAATCGACTCAACAAGGATCAAAAAGCTCAACTGATTGATTTCCTAAATTCGATTTAATCACTAGCCGATTGGTAGGGGCGCGACTGCGTCGCGTCCCAATCGCTTCGTGCCCACGTGTCACCGTGCCCACTTGCACCCTGTTCTTACTACCTCGCTACATCACCGCGACCAAGGACACGTATGCCATGGCGCTGTAAAACTGAAGCGGCCAATTCTTGAGCCTCTGTGCGCACCACTAAACCTTGTCGACCGTTGGGGCGGGATAAAAACGGGTACACATAATATATATTAATTTCTGCTTTTAATAAAACCGATGTGACCTCTTTGAGTTGTGCTTCGGATTGTAATTCAATCGCTACCACCGAAATCGCATCGTACGCGAAGCGATGTTCAATTAAAACTTGTTCCGCGCGCTCAGGATAATCGACCACGATACGAATAATCGTAGAATCAGTCGTATCCACTAAGCACATTGCCATGATGTGGATGTCCGCCTGCGCGAGCGATTCAACCAACTCGTTTAATCGCCCCACCTTGTTTTCAACGAAGACAGAAAATTGGCGGACGGGACCTTGATCGGGTTCGTTGGTCGTTTCAGCAGCCATGCCTTGGGTATGACAGTTTTATTCACATTCTCCAGCCCCTTTTAGATTGATTATCATACCACACCACAAACCCTCGCCGTATGATTTGTATTTTAGGCATCTACTTAGCCCAGGCAACCGCCCAGCTACCCGATACCATCGTCGTTGAATCGCGTCAGACAGCCCCACTCGTCGAATCATCCCCTTCCGTTACCAAAGTAACGATTAGCGACGCCACGGATGCTGGCTACACGACCCTTTCGTCAGTCATTGCCACTACCCCTGGCGTCTTTGCCGCCGAACAATCTGGGGAAGGCTCGCAAGCCTCCCTTTTCTTTCGGGGCACTAACTCAAGCCAATCCGTCGTCCTTCTCGATGGCCGTCGCCTACCTGAAGGTTTCTCCGGCTCCTACGAAATCGGCCGCTACCGCATCTTCGGCCTCAGCTCTATCGAAATTCTTCGTGGGCCGTCGTCCTCGCTCTACGGTGCCAATGCCCTAGGCGGCGTGGTCGACCTCCGTCTCGCAGAGCCACTCAGTGCGACTGAATTAGGCGGGCGGTCTATTTTAGAAATCGGCTCTTATGGTCGATACTCTGTGGCGCTCTCTTATCTAACCAATAACGCTAGCGACCAAAAACCGGCGACCAATGGCACTGCGGTTTCTGTAACGTCATCGCATGACAACGGATGGCGCGACAATAGCCTACGCGACAATTATACCGCCTTAATTAAATCGGAATGGAGACTCTCACCGCACCTCGTGCTCGATTTACTGGGCTCGTTTGACAATGGAAAGTCAGGCCTACCCGGCCAAGCGACCTCCACCCTTGCCGCTGATCTCAACGACTGGGAAAAAGACAACGGCTGGATGCTCTCCCCTGGCCTGCGCTATCAAGACACGCTAACTAACGCCGCCTTTTTCTGGTCACACGGCGATACCACCGTCCAGAATTACATCGATGGCACTAATTACTTTGGGCCTTATTTATATTATCAGAAATTCACTTTGAAGCGCGACGAAATCACTGCCTTCGCCGACCAAAAATTCAGTCGCAATTTAACCCTTGGAGTCGGTGTGACTTTTGAAAGTTGCTACTTCGATCAACAAGACCTTGCCGCCGGAACCTCTACCTGGACCGACACCATGGAGTCGCTCGGCTTCTGGGGTCGGGCCGATTGGGCGGCGACGGCCAACGATCGCATCAAGGCTTCATTGCGCCATGACTCGTTCACCGACTTCGCAGGAAAATCGACTTGGGAAATAAATTATAGCCGAAAACTCACTAAGCAATTTTACGCTCACGCCAAAGTCGCGACCTCATATCGCGCACCGTCTGCCAATGATTTAGCTTACGGCACCTCGGGCGGACTCCCGCTAAGACCTGAATCCAATCGCGGCAGCGAAATCGGACTACGGTACGAAAGCGAAAAACGCAACCGGCTCAACTGGACCCTGGTGGCCTTCCAAAATGAACTGACCGACCTCATTGATTTTGATCCATCCGATAATTATAAAAGTTTCAATATCGCCAAAGCCGAAACTCGCGGCCTCGAACTGGGCATTGAAAGTCAGCTAAATAAAAACCTCCGCATCTTTGCCGCTGCCACGACCCTCAAGACCGAAGCCCTGTCCGACTACCAAGGCATTGTATTAAAGGGCCAAGCGTTACTCCGACGACCGACTTTTACCTATAATATCGGTACCGAATTTACTCCCAATGATAAATGGATCTGGGGAATTGCACTTAACCACATCCAAGGTCGCGAAGATTTCGACTGGGATACTGGGACGCGCGTCCCACTGCCCAATGCCAACTTCTGGCGGACCTGGATTCGTTACACCCTGAGTAACGGACAAGAAATTTCTCTACGAATTGAAAACCTCGCTGGCGAAACCGCCCCACCCTCCGCCCTCGGCTACGTTGCCCAGCCTCGCTCCGCCTACCTTTCGTATTCCGCAAAATTCTAAACTGTGAATGACACTTTCTTGCCATCAGGTAGGGATGCGCTTAGGTTAATCGTCCCATGAGTCGGTATTACTTTGCCTACGGTTCCAACCTCGACGCCGCCCAAATGGAGCGCCGATGCCCTGGATCACAATACCGCGGCAAAGCCCTGCTTGCGAAACACCGACTCGCCTTCACCCACCCCAGCGTAACTTGGGGTGGCGGCTCTGCCGATATTCTTGAGGATGAAATTTCTCCCGGAGTCTGGGGTGCCATTTACGAATTAAACGCCGAAGACTGGGGGCGCCTCATCGCCGCCGAAGGCCCCAACTATCGCCGCAGCCCCGTTACCGTATTCGAAGCGGGGGTTGAAGACTGCCCCTTAGAATGCGACGCTTTCAAGGTGATCGATGCCACCGGCCCACATTTACCTTCTAAACTTTATCACGATAAAATTATCAGTGGCGCCCTGGCCCGCGGACTACCCGCTGGCTGGATTACCTGGCTGAAAGGCCTGTCCAATAAAGGCTGATTTAATGGGGCTTTTTGAAAGCCCACAGGAGTTAATCACATTTAGTCGGAACATTCTCGACTGGGATGTAATCTCATTATTCTCGTCCCTACCCCTATCCCTAATCCCATGTCACCCCTTCACCGTCGAACTTTCCTTAAAAACGCGACACTGGCCGCTGCCATGGCGGGCCTCAGCGCTCGCAGCTTCGCCCAGTCTACTGGTGCCAATTCCGATATCCGCGTCGCGGTCGTCGGCTTCCGCAGTCGCGGACTTCAACACTTAGAAGAACTGAAAAAGATTCCAGGCGTCCGCATCGTCGCACTCTGTGATGTGGATTCCGAAATTCTCGCCAAGGGCCTCGTCGATTGCCCCGGAGCCGTCGGTTACACTGACGTTCGCAAGATGCTTGAAGATAAAAATATCGATGCGGTTTCAATCGCTACTCCTAATCACACGCACTCACTCATTGGTATCTGGACCCTCCAGGCCGGCAAACACCTGTACGTCGAGAAACCCCTTTCGCACAACATCTACGAAGGCCAACAACTCGTGGCGGCGGGCGCACACTTCAATAAATTAGTGATTCAAGCCGGCACCCAAAGCCGATCCGGCAACGGCATTCGCGCCGCCGTTAAGGACGTACACGCTGGCATGTATGGAAAAGTAAAACTTGCCCGTGCGATTTGTTATAAGCGCCGCAAATCCATCGGACCCGCCAAGAAGCGCGAGATTCCTTCGACCATTGATTATGATTTATGGAATGGACCAGCCGACATCCAAGAATCTATTCGCGGTAATCAAACCGACAAACACGCTGAGACCTCGAGCTTCGGCCCTGTGCACTACGATTGGCACTGGTTCTGGAATTACGGCGGCGGCGACATGTGCAATCAAGCCGTCCACGAAGTCGATATCGCACGCTGGTTCCTTAACACCCACGAAGTTGCCCCCGAAGTCATGTCCATTGGCGGACGTCTGAGTTACGCCGATTGCGGCGAAACCCCCAATAGCTTCTTGGCGATCCATAATTACGCCGACGCCCCTCTCATCACCGAAGTTCGCGGCCTGTCGTCC
>CAIVVQ010000101.1 GCA_903909465.1 uncultured Opitutia bacterium
CCACCACGTGCAGGTCGATGCGGCGCCGGAGTTCCGACTGCAGTGCCTCCACAATAATATTCAAGAGGTCGACTCATTCATTCTGACTCACGGGCATGCGGATCACGTGTTGGGCATGGATGACCTCCGCCAGTTCTGCACCAACAACGGCGGCCAAGCGATTCCCGTCTACACCACTGAGAATGGCGTGCGTCGAGTGAGTGCCATTTATCCTTACGCGATTGGTGAAGCGGCTTCGCCTGGATACATTGCACTCGAATTATATTTAATGCCGAAGAAGTTGACGCTTCCCGGCGGCGGCATCGTGCATGCAGTGGTCTTGCCGCATGGTGCGGAGCCGACTTTAGGTTTGGTTTTTGAAGAGCCCTCAACCAATACGCGTTTCGCCTATTACACGGACTGTAAGACTGTACCGCGCGATGCCTTGGAATTAGCCCACGGTTGCGATGTCGCTATCTTGGACGGGCTTCGTCCAACCTTTCACCCCACGCACATGACCATTGGCAAGGCCTGTGAAATGGCGGTCAAGATGGAGGCCAAGCAGGCTTATATTACGCATATGACTTATCAGATCGACTACGATGCGTACACGAAGTCGCTGGCCGCAGAATTTCCGACCGTCGGACTTTGCTACGACGGACTGAAAATTCAGCTCGGTAAGAAGCCTAAAGCTTAAGCATTCGGCTTGGGCTCGTCGTCGACAACGCGAATGCGCAGGTCGCGCAATTGCTTGTCCGTGACCGCACTGGGGCTCTGCGCCATTAAGTCTTGTCCGCTCTGAGTCTTAGGGAAGGCGACGATATCGCGAATCGAACTGCGACCTGCTAACATGGCGACAACCCGATCAAAACCGAGGGCGATACCACCGTGAGGAGGCGCACCGAAGGAGAAGGCTTTGAGCATGTAACCGAAGCGACTTTCCACGACGTCTTGAGGAATCTTTAAAATATCTTCGAAGACGCGCTTTTGAATCGCAGGGTTGTGAATACGAATCGAACCACCACCGAGTTCTACGCCGTTGAGCACGATATCGTAGTGCTGACCGCGCACCTTGGCGGGGTCTGATTCTAATAGCTTTTCATCTTCCACCACAGGAGCAGTGAAGGGGTGGTGTGCTGAAATATAACGCTTTTCTTCAGCATCCCAGAGCATCAAAGGGAATTCGATAACCCAGAGGAAATTATACTGATTGGTCGGCAGGGTCATGCGACCGCGGGATTTGAGCAGGCCGGCCGACTCGAGACGGATGCGTCCGAGAATTGTCGATGCTTGTTCCCATGGTGCAGCCGCAAAGAAGACGATGTCGCCGTCTTCGATGTTCAATTGTTTCTTGAGTGCGGCCTTTTCTTCGTCGGAGAAGAATTTTGTAATCGGGGATTTCCATTCACCCGCTTCACACTTGATGAAAGCGAGACCCTTGGCGCCTTGGCTCTTCGCGATAGTCTCGAAATTAGTTAATTCACCTTGGGTGATGTCGGCCAGTCCCTTGGCATTGATGGCACGCACCACGGAGCCTTCGGTATTGGCGGCGACATTGAAAACTTTGAAGTTCGATGCCTTGAAGAGAGGCGTGAGGTCTTGAATCTCCATCGCGAAGCGTGTGTCGGGCTTATCGATACCGAAACGATTCATCGCTTCTTCGTAAGACATGCGAGGGAAGGGGGTAGGAATATCGACGCCGATGGTTTCCTTCCAGGTGCGCTTCAAGATGCCTTCAATCAAAGCGTACATGTCTTCACGATCGATGAACGACATCTCTAAGTCCACTTGGGTGAACTCGGGTTGGCGGTCGGCACGCAAGTCTTCGTCGCGGTAACAGCGGGCCATTTGGTAGTAACGCTCCACACCAGCCACCATGAGCATTTGCTTATATTGCTGGGGCGATTGTGAGAGGGCGTAGAATTCGCCGGGGTTGAGTCGGCTCGGCACTAAAAATTCGCGGGCACCTTCAGGTGTGCTCTTAAAGAGGGTTGGAGTTTCGACTTCGATGAAGTTTTGCGAATCTAATTCCGAGCGAATCGCACGCGCGGCCTGGTGACGAAGTTTGAGGAGGCCGAGGTTGCGTGGACGGCGTAGGTCAAGGAAGCGGTATTCAAGGCGCAGGTCTTCATTCACCTTATCGGCCTTGTCGTCATCCATCGGGAAGGGAAGGTCGGCGCAATGATTGTGAACCATCAACGATTCGGCGGAAACTTCGATGCTACCCGTGGCAAGTTTGGTGTTGGTCGTATCGGGCGTGCGAGTGCGCACTGTACCTTTAATTTCGATGACCGATTCAGTTTTTAGTTTTTGTGCAATTTCCTGGATGCCGTTGCTGCCTGGATTAAAGACCACTTGTGTCACGCCTTCGCGATCGCGGAGGTCGATAAAGGTCACGCCACCGAGGTCGCGCTTGGTGTCGACCCAACCCACGAGGATGACTGACTTGCCAGCGTCGGCAGGACGGAGGGCGTTACAATGGTGGGTGCGTTTCATATCGGGTCGGGACGGTCGTTTAAGTGGGTAATGGATAAGACTTACCTAAAACATTGGTCAAAGCCCAAATGGGGCGGGCGGGACGCTTTACGCCTTCATTTAAGGGCATAGTAAGCATTTAGGGGCTACTATTGGCCTGCATTCAATCAGCGTTGGCAACGGCCGATAGCGGCTGTCTTTGGGTGCTCTGTCCAAGCCGTGGGTTTTGATTTTAGGCACGGGTAATTCCTGTCGCAGTCACCTTGCCGAGGCAATTCTCCGTCGGGCCGCTGGCGATGTCATCGAGGTCGCAAGCGCCGGTTCGAAACCCGCTGGTTATGTTCACCCCATGGCAATCGAGGTCTTGAAAGAAATCGGACTCGATGCCTCGGGCCATCGCTCCAAGCACCTTTCCGAATTTTTAGAAGTTCCCGTTGCGACGGTGATTACAGTTTGCGGAAATGCGGATCAAGTCTGCCCAGTTTTCCCAGGTCAGGTGAATCGTTTTCATTGGGGCTTCGATGATCCCGCCCATGCAACGGGCACGCCCGAAGAAATTCGAAATGAATTCCGTCGCGTGCGTGACCAAATCAAATTGGTCTTCGAAGCTTACGCTGCAGGTCTAAAGCAGCGTTAATTCAGTCGCATTACCTTTGTTCGCGAACGCGGCGTGCGTTGGCACGTCCGTAAGTGAAATAAACCACAATACCGATAGCCATCCAGACGA
>CAIVVQ010000102.1 GCA_903909465.1 uncultured Opitutia bacterium
ATCGCCTAAGAAATCTTGGTGATCCAATCCGATCGAAGTAATCACAGTTACGAGAGGCTCACAGATATTCGTCGCATCCAACCGCCCACCTAGTCCCGTCTCCAAAATCGCGACATCAACTTTCGCTCGCTTAAATTCTAGAAAAGCGACGGCGGTGATAACTTCAAAAAATGTCGGCGTCATTTCTACGCCCTTCGCCGCGAGCGCTTCATAATGCGGACGGATTTCTTCGGCGACCTGTAATACGCGCTCGGTCGACACCTGCTGGCGGTTCACCTGGATGCGTTCGCCGATTTCAATTAAGTGCGGGCTGGTATACAGCCCCGTCTTTCGTCCATGCGCCCGCTGTATCGCTTCAATCATCGCCGCGGTCGAGCCCTTGCCGTTTGTGCCCGCGATATGAATGCACGGTGACGCGTTTTCGGGGTGACTCAATCGCGCACACAATTCGCGCATGCGCTCCAAGCCCAGCGCTGAACCTGCATTACGCAGATTCATTAGCCAAGCAAAGGTCGATGCCGTATCCATAACGGCCGATATTTAATTAGGCAGCGCGACGTTTCGCAACCTTTGGCGCGCGGTGTGCCAACGCCCGCAACAAACTCGCCAACTTCGCCTTCATTTCTTTGCGGTGCACAATCATATCAATCAACCCGCGCTTAAGTAAAAATTCGGAAGTCTGGAAACCTTCGGGTAGGTCTTGATTCGTAGTTTCCTTGATCACGCGTGCACCCGCAAAACCAATCAATGCACCGGGCTCCGCGACAATCACGTCACCGAGCGTTGCATAACTGGCCATCACGCCTGCCATCGTGGGATTTGTTAAAACCGCAATGTACGGCAAGCCGGCCGCACGAAGCTTCGCCAAGGCAGCACTAGTTTTTGCCATCTGCATCAACGAAAGAATTCCTTCCTGCATGCGTGCACCACCCGAGGCACAAACCACAATGCACGGACACTTCATTTTAATCGCGCGTTCGATGGCACGCGTGACTTTTTCGCCGGCAACCGAACCCATCGAGGCACCCATGAAACTAAAATCCATAATCGCTAACGACACTGGCAGGCCATCCATCAAACCGTGACCGCAAACAACTGAGTCGCGGAGGCCTGACTTCTTTTGGTGCTGCGCCAAGCGCTCTGGATAAGAACCACCCGCGGTAAATTTAAGCGGGTCCTTCGAGGTCAAACGGTGATCCGTTTCTTTCCAGGTTCCGTTATCAATTAATAGTGCGATGCGCTGCTTCGTTAAAAGGCGGTCGTGATAACCGCTAATCGGAAACACATTCCAATTGGCCTCCAAGTCCTTGGAGTAGACCATCTCGCCCGTCTGCGGACATTTAGTCCAGAGACCTGCCGGGATATCCTTTTTCTTAGGCGTAGGAGTGTGCGTGCGTTTACGAAAGACAGCCATGGTGTATGCCCAGAGGTTGCCCACTAATCCAGCAAAGCGGAAGGGAAAAGAATAGCCTAAAAGCCCGAAAAGCCCCTAAAAACCTTCAATTTAATATATAATCGGCCGCACTACTCAACCCACCCGAGAACTTCCGGCCAAACGTTCCAAAATAAGCTCGTAGGCCTTCACGGCACGTTCGGCCATTTTGATTTCAAAATTCTCATCCGGCGCATGCAAATTGGATTCGGGCGTGAACAATCCTATCATCACTGAATCGAGTCCGGTCTCACGACGAATATCGCCGATAATTGGTACGCTGCCACCCTCGCGTAAATAAAGCGGGGGTCGGCCAAACGATTCTGCAATCGCTTTCTCAGCCTCGCGAAACGCTCGCGCTAAAACCGGATTCTGGTCCTTTGGCGTATTGGATCGGTCGGGCGGACAAACATAGTACGCCGCATTGCCCTGCATCTCTTTCACTTCGACGCGCACACCCTTAGGTGCTCTTGCGCGCAATGCTTCGGCAACTTTACGATGCACATCTACTGGGTCCTGCCCTGGCACCAAGCGACAGGTAATTTTTGCAAAAACTTTTGAAGGGATAACGGTCTTCGAACCCTTGCCCTGATAACCGCCACCGATGCCATTAAACTCTAAGGTCGGCGCAAAGCGCACGGCCTCCAGTGCATCGAGTCCCGGCGCCGGATGTAATTCATCAACGGATAAAAACTTCCGGTATTCGTCTTCAGTCATAGGCAGCTTCTTTAATTCATCACGCTCCCAGCGCAGTGGCTGCTCCACGCCATCATAAAACCCCTCAATGTTTACGGCATTATCCGCATCGTGCAACGAGGCACACAATTCCGCCAATGCTTGAATGGGATTGTAAACGGCGCCACCGTGTAAGCCCGAATGTAAATCGGAACGCGGACCCGTCAGACCAACTTCGAGGCCGATGATGCCGCGCAATCCGGTGGTGATGACAATTTGATCCGACGAGGGACTG
>CAIVVQ010000103.1 GCA_903909465.1 uncultured Opitutia bacterium
AGCGCAATCGCGCGGAGGGACGAAACGCGCAAGCAGCCATTTGATGCAGTAAATCTGCGGATCGCGCATTGCCGCGCACATACGCTGGCAAGAATTCACGAAACGCATCATCCCAACTCGTCCACGTCGTAAAATCTAAATCGCGCGCGACGTGGCCGCGGAAACTCCAGGGCTCCGCAATTAAAATTTTATTCGGCGCGTTCCAACGAAACTCTTGTTCAATCTCATGTAATAAAGGCGTCCCAAGTAACTCCGCTAAATCCAGACGCACCCCATCAACGCCCAAGACCGTGGTCCAGTGAGCGAGCGACGCTAAAACTAAACGACGGAACATTGGTGCTTCGGCGCGCACATCATTGCCACAGCCACTCCAGTTCGTGAGCAAGCCCTGCGCGTCGGTGCGATAATAATAACCGGCATCGATTGCCTCTAAACTATTAGGTCCGCCAAAGTGATTGAGTACTAAATCCATTATCACTGCCAAGCCCGCCTCGTGGCAGGCTTTTACTAAATCGCGAAAATCTTCAACGGCGGTTAAACCATTATCACTCTCGGCATAAGCCGTAGCGGGCGCAAATGCGGTGATCGGCATGTAACCCCAGTGGTATTCCTCCGCATCGCCACGCTCATAATCCGTGCAAGGCAGAAGCTCGATGGCATTCACGCCCAACGACCGCAAGTACCCGCCATCCTCACGAATCCATTTCGCCAAGCCACGAAAACCGGGCTTCGCGCCCACTCCTACCAATCCCAATAAATCGCGCACGTGTGCTTCGACGACGACTAAGTCCTCCACAGCCGGCGTCTTAAAACCATCATTGAATGGCAGGAGCTCTTCGGGCGGACAGATAATGGATACAGGTGGAGATGGATGCGCGTGCGCCATCTTTTTTGCCCACGGGTCGCAGACGAATTTTCCGTCGACGTTTAAAAAATATTGGCAGTTAGAAAGGTCGGCTTCAACCGTGCCCGCCCATGCGCCCTGCCCCTCGGGTTGTAATTCTAAATATTGTGGGCGCGGGGCACTCGCATTCGGATGCGGCACCACGTAGCCAACTGAAACCTTTATCGCCCGTGGTGCAAAAAGTCGAAACGTCGTAACGCCCTCTAAAACCGTGGCTCCGAATGGTCCGGGCGGCTCCAAGACGTCCAACGGATCCAAGGTCAAGACCTCGCAAAATTCCACCAAGTCCTCGCGCTCGTACAAAACGCGCGTCGGGTGGCCGACCGGATCCACTTCAATCGCGGTGAAGCGAAAGACGTGCTGATTCGTGCGCTCCAAGCTCACACATAAATTTCGGTTTCCGTAATCATCGCGCAAAATATTATCGGCGTCGTGCGGCGGCTCTAACCAACGTCCGTCGGTGCGACAGAATTTAAATCCCACTTGCGTGGTGCCTTGCATGACTTCATCCACGGGCACAATCGCCTCAAATCCTTCCGCGCCCAGCAAACAAACCGCGTGCAGGGTCCACTTAGATAAATCAGTTTCCTTGCCCCACTGATTAAACGGACCCGTTACAACCAAACTTCCGTCCGCGGCTTCAGGACACAGCGGCTTCCATAAAAAGAAATGCACGAAACCATTTTCAATCCAACAACCCGACCGCGTGGCCCAGGAACGGGCATCCGCGCGTTCTAAATTCGTTAACTTCGCTGGCTCATTTAACGCCAAGGTCGGCAATGCATCCTGACGCCAATCGTGCGTTAAGGCCACTAAACCCGTGGCCTTCGTCTCCCATCGTGCACTGGCTAACATTCGATACACTTTATAAGTGATGACTGAAGGGAAATCCAAGGCGAGCAAAAGCGGGCTTCACAAATCGCCTAAGACCATTCACATTGAGCGCGTGGATATCAACGTTCTCGTCAGCGATTGGGAAGGACACCGACTCTTAGATTCCGGCGATGGCCTGAAGCTCGAAGAAATCGGTGGCGTGCGCATGGTGCGCAGCGAACCCAAGGCCTGGTGGAAACAATCCCTCCCTCGCAGTGAATGGGCCAAAGCCGTTGCGGTGCACGAAGAAGGCGGCCGCGAAGGCCACTGGAAGCTCAACGCCAATTGCCCGCGCGATTGGGAAACAAAATTAGGCAAAATAAAACTCCTCCTGCGTTTCATGGATAATTCTAAGCAGTTCGGAGTGTTTGCTGAACAATCACCGCATTGGAAATGGCTGTCTGAACAAAAATCGACGAACGCCACTCGCCCTCGCCTGCTCAATCTCTTTGGTTACACGGGCGCCGCCTCTTTAGTCGCAGCGCAAGCTGGCTGGAACGTCACCCACGTTGACGCCTCCAAACCCGCCGTCGCCTGGGGTCGCCGCAATCAAGAAGCCTCGGGCATGGCCGAAGAACCCATTCGCTGGATTATCGAAGACGCTCCGACTTTCGTGAAACGCGAAATCAAACGCGGCAATCAATACGAAGCCGTACTGATGGATCCGCCTGCCTTCGGTCGCGGCCCCACCGGTGAATTCTGGAAAGTCGAACGCGACCTCGCACCCCTGCTCCGCTCCTGTCGCGAACTCCTTTCACCGCAGGCACAGTTCATGATCTTAACCGTCTACACCATTGATGCCTCATCCATCCTCTGCCATAACCTATTAGAGGAATGCACGGCGGGATTAGATGGTAAAATAGACATCGGTGAACTCGCCCTCAAACAAGAAGGGAATGGTCGCTTATTGCCACTTTCCCTCTGGGGTCGCTGGCAAGCCAATCGTAAGGGTTAAACCCTAAGGAATGGGAACATTTAGCCTGCCCGCAGGTTAAAAGGTTTCCACCAACCCGATACTTGCTCTAGTATTTAATCTGTGAGTCTCGTTCCCGACCAAGCCACCTTTAAGGAGTTAGCCCGCACGGCCGACGTTATCCCGGTGTGCCTGGACCTGATGGCTGACCTCGAAACGCCGGTTTCAGTCTACGCCCGCCTACGTGCCCAAGGTGCGAGCTTCCTTTTTGAATCCGTCACGGGCGGCGAACACATCGGACGATACAGCTTCTGCGGCTCACACCCAGCGCTCACCATCACTTGTTGGGAAGACCGCACTGAAATCGTCCAACGCGACGGTCGCAAAGAAACCATTCCCACTCCGAAAGATCCGCTCGAGCTTGTTAAGAAACAAGTGGCAGGCCTCCGCGTGGCCAAAGTCCCCGGACTGCCCCCATTCGTCGGTGGCATGGTCGGCATGGTCGGCTACGAATACATTCACCGCATTGAACCATCGGTGCCACTCGCCGCGAAAGACCCCGCCAGCACGCCGCTCATTCATTTCATGTTGGTGGATCGCTTGGTTGCATTCGACAACGCCCGACAAACCCTGCGCCTCATCGTCAACGCCCGCATTGCTTCCCCTGATAAAGTGGATGAAGCGTTTGCCGCTGCGAAGAAAGAACTAGAAGCACTGCGTGCCGTCGTCACTGGCCCACGCGCCGCTCAAGCCGCCGAAATGCCCACTTCCGCTGCATTGGCCACTGGTAAGTCCAACGTCTCGCAGCCCGCTTTTGAAGCCGCCATCAAGCGCACCCAAGAATACATTCGTGCGGGCGATTGCGTGCAAGTCGTCCTCTCCCGTCGCACCGATGTGGATTTCAAAGGCGACCCACTCGACCTCTACCGCGTGCTCCGTCACGTCAATCCATCGCCCTACATGTTCGTTATCGAAACGAAACTAGGCTTCGATGTGGTCGGTGCTTCGCCTGAAGTAAATGTTCGCCTCACCAATCGTCGTTGCGAAATCCGTCCGATCGCTGGCACTCGCCCACGCGGCACCGATGAAGCACACGATCGCCAACTCGAAGCGGAATTATTGGCCGACCCCAAAGAGCGCTCTGAACACTTAATGTTGGTCGACCTCGCCCGCAATGACCTCGGTCGCGTTTGCGTCCCAGGCTCCGTCACCGTGCCCGACTACGCGATCGTCGAGCGCTACTCGCACGTGATGCACATCGTCTCTCAAGTTGAAGGCAACCTCGCTCCCCAACACGACGCTTTTGATTTATTCCGCGCGACCTTCCCCGCCGGCACCCTTTCCGGCGCACCCAAAATCCGCGCCATGCAAATCATCTCCGAACTCGAAGGTGAACGCCGTGGTATCTACGGCGGTGCCGTCGGCTACTTCGGTTTCGATGGTGCCCACGATTCTTGTATCGTGATTCGCACCGCCTCCCTCCGCAACGGTATCGCCAGCATTCAAGCCGGCGCCGGTGTCGTAGCGGACTCTGTTCCCTCTCTCGAATACGAAGAAACGGTTAACAAATCTAAAGGCGTCCTCCGCGCCCTCGGATTAGCCGCAGGACTAAAGTCCTAAAAAAATGTCCAAATCCAAGCCTCTTAAAAAAGAGAAGGCTTCAAAACCTTCCGAGGAGAAGTTGCGTCAACCGATTGTGCCCATTCGCACACCCGTGCCCGCACCCGTCGAAGACATTACCGAACCTGGCGAGTCCTGGGAAAAACTTTCGCCCGATGAGCGTTCGCCGATTCGTAGCTATTTAGATTCGATCGGAAAAACACCACTGCTCACCCTTGAAGAAGAAACCGCCCTCGCCCGCCGCGTGCTCAAAGGCGATGAGGCCGCGCGCCAACACATGATTCAGGCGAACCTTCGCCTCGTGGTGCGCATCGCTAAAGATTACGATAATTTCGGACTGCCGTTGATGGACCTTATCAGCGAAGGAAACTTTGGGCTCATCAAAGCCGTGGAGCGTTTCGACCCCGATAAAGGGGGCAAACTAAGCACCTACGCCTCATGGTGGATTAAGCAGGCCATCAAGCGCGCCCTCGCCTCCAACGGAAAAACCATCCGACTCCCCGTGCACATGGTGGATCGCATCGCGCAGATGCGTCGCACCACTAATCTTCTCATCAAGGAACTCGACCGCGAGCCGACCAACGAAGAAATCGCACAGGTCATGGAGATTCCGCTTTCAAAAGTGGTGCACATGAAATCCGTCGCGAATCGCGCCGCATCGCTCGACCAACAAGTCGGCGAAGAAGGCGATTCTACCTTGGGCGATTTAGTGAAGGATGAAAATGCGCGCACACCTTTTGAGAATTTACGCAGTAAATCCGACCTCACCGAAATCGAAGAAATCCTTTCTCGTCTGGATCCACGCGAAGCCGAAGTCATCACCCTGCGTTTTGGTCTTAACGGCGAAAGCCCGATGACACTCGAAGAAGTCGGCGAAAAGTTTAAGCTCACTCGCGAACGCGTCCGCCAACTCCAACAATCGGCGCTCATGCAGTTGCGACGATTGATGACAGAGCGACAAAAGATGCTGACGCCTGATGATGTGCGCCTGAATCAATTGGCCGATGCTCGCGCTGAGGTGCTGAGTGAGTTCTTCCGCTCCAAAGGCGGGCCTTCCTCGGACAAACCCAGCCGCCCCGGACTTTAAGGGCTGAGTGATGAGTTCTGGCGGACTTTGCCTAAGATAGGACGAGTCGCCTGCGTAATTTTAGTCACACCATCACTTTAGTGGAGATGGCTCGGGGTCTGCTCAGTAATGAGCATGCTCCTTAAGGATTATAAACCCGCTCAGCTTTTCGACGAACTCGTCGATCAGTCCGGCACGGTTCGTCCTTACTACAAAGCCATCGCTGAACGACTTTCTGGACTGAGCCGCGATGAGCTCACCTCAAAAGTTCGCAGCCTCGAACTCCTCTTTCTTAAACAAGGAATTACGTTCACCGTTTACGGCGATGAGAAAGGCACCGCGCGCGTTTTTCCTTTCGATCCCTTCCCACGCGTGATTCCCGCCAACGAGTGGGAGACTATCGAAGCCGGACTCGTGCAACGCATCACGGCGCTGAATCTTTTTCTGTATGACGTTTATCACGAGCAACGCATCCTCAAAGACGGCATCATTCCTAAAGAAGTCGTCTTCGGCGCTGCCCACTTCCGACCCGAATTCGTCGGCGTGTCCGTCCCCAAAGATGCCTACATCCACGTTTGTGGAACAGATTTAATTCGCGACACCGACGGACGGTACTTGGTACTCGAAGACAACGGTCGGTGCCCCTCAGGTGTTTCCTACGTCTTGGAAAA
>CAIVVQ010000104.1 GCA_903909465.1 uncultured Opitutia bacterium
AATCGCCTTCCACGCTTCCATGATTTGTTTGGGCGAATGTCGACGGCCTAAGGTGTCGAGTGTGGCGTCATCAAAACTTTGTACACCCAACGAAACACGCGTGACGCCTGCTTCTTTCAGCGCCGCAAGTTTTTCGGGTCGCACCGACGAGGGCGCGAGTTCCACGCTCCATTCTTTCAGCGGCCCGGTGGCCTTGGTCATTGCACGACCAAGGAAATAGAGGTCTTCCGCGGGGAGTAATCCGGGCGTGCCGCCACCCCAGAAGGCGGTTTCGACCTTACCAGGCGGCAATATTTCAAGTTCGCGCTCCATGGCCTGGAGGTAGCGATCAATGTCACCGCGCTTCGGCTGTTCTTGATAGAAAGCACAGAAGTCGCACGTCGAGGCACAGAACGGCACATGCATGTACACGCTCCGACGAGTTTTGGACGACGCCTCAATCATTCCAGTCCGAGCTGTTTGCGACCCGCTTCCGAAATCATGCGGGGATTCCAAATCGGATCCCAAACGATGACGACTTCGGCTGACTCTACACCAGCGAGTGATTCAATTTTACTTTTCGCATCGGCCGCAATGACGGGTCCCATGCCACAACCTTGCGCGGTCAGAGTCATCTTCACGTTAATTTTTTTCCCGCCCGTGGTGCCGTCTTCGAGGTCGAGGTCATAAATTAATCCGAGGTCTACAATGTTAACGGGAATTTCTGGATCAAAGCATTCGCGCAGTGCATCCCAAACGGCTTCGACGTTTAAGGGGCCGGCTGGTGTTTTATTATTACGCGCACCGAGGACTTCGGCCGCTGCGGAACCGAGTGCGGGTAAATCCCCTTCGGCGATGCGAAACAATCCCATCGGTGTGCGCACGGTCACAGAATTACCAAGTGCTTGGGTGATGGTGACCTCGGAGCCTTTTTCTAAAATCACCACATCGCCCGCAGGGATGAGGGTCGCGGGGCAATCGCGGATGAGTTGGTGACTGGTTTGCATGGGAACAAAGTTAACTTTCGTGGCACGGTGGCAAGCGTGGGTGTGATTTGTCCGCTTCTTCGCTTGCCGAAGGGGCGGGGCGCAATACCCCTTAAGTCATGCCTGTTTGGTTTAATCCAGCCCGTGAACTCGATGCCTTGTTGCGCAAGGTGGCGCCTTCCGTGGCGGGGTTTGATGCCGATTTTAATCCCGAGCTTCGCCCTTCGGATCCACGTCACGCCGACTTCCAAGCCAATGGCGTCTTAGCGGTCGCTAAAAAATCCAAAGGTAACCCGCGCGCCTTGGCGACGGCGCTAGTCGAAGCGGTGAAAGCCACTGGCGAACTCGACGAGAAATTATTTCAGGTCGAAGTGGCGGGTCCGGGTTTCATAAATTTTAAATTAACTCCAGTGGCGCTCGGCGCATGGTTGCGCGAATACCGCGATGAATCGAAATGGCGTGCTGGTGCATCGCGCATCATGGGCGGCCGAAAAGTCGTAATCGATTACCCTTCACCTAATACGGCGAAGCAAATGCACGTCGGTCACCTACGCCCGATTGTTATCGGCGAAGCGGTGGCACGTTTAATCGAATTTTGTGGCGCCAAACTCACGCGTGATAATCACATCGGTGATTGGGGCACAAATTTCGGTATCCTGATTTTAGCCATTCGCCGTGCGGGATTTAAGTTGGATTCACAGAGTCCGACCGCCCTCGATGATTTAGAACGACTTTATAAAGAGGGCAGTGTGCTGACGAAGGCCGACCCCTCAGCGCTGGATGCGGCCCGTGCAGAGTTGGCCAAATTACAATCGGGTGACGCCGCAAACCTCGCGCTTTGGGAGGAAATCGTCAAAGTCTCCAATACCGCCTGTCAGCGCATCTATGATCAGTTCGGACTGAAGACCGACGTGATTTTAGGTGAATCGTTTTACCGCGATAAGGTCGACCAAGTGTACAGCGAACTTCAAAAGGTCGGTTTAGCTGAAGAGAGCGAAGGCGCATTGGTGGTTTGGCACGACGATGAACCGCGTTTCTCCCGTCACGCCGAAACGCCGATGCCTTTCATCGTCCGCAAGAAAGATGGCTCTTCGAATTACGCTTCGACCGATTTAGCGACGTTGTTGTACCGCGCCGAATATTTCAAAGCCGACGAAATTGTGTACGTCACCGATGGACGGCAGCAGGATCACTTCCAACAACTCTTCCGTACGGGCGCGAAATGGTTCACGGCGACGAAGCGTACCTTGCCTCGACTGCGACACGTTTGGTTTGGAACTATTCTAGGCGAAGACGGTAAAGCCATCAAAACGAAGTCGGGCGACCCCGTGCGCTTGCAGTCGCTGATTGATGAAGCCACCGAGCGTGCCTTCGCGGCGGTGACAGCGAAGAGCCCCGAGCTTCCTGAGTCGGAACGCAAGGCCATCGCCAAGGCGGTCGGTATCGCAGCCCTGCGTTATGTGGATTTGGCCTCCAATCGCACGATGGATTACTCCTTCTCGTGGGATAAGCTCTTGGCCTTTGAAGGTAATACAGCGCCCTACTTGATGTATGCCGTGGTGCGCGTCCGTTCAATCTTCCGCAAGAATGGCATCGAGGTCGGGCAGGGTGAAGACGGTGCGTCTGATCCCGAAACCACAACTGAGATTGCGTTGGCTCGAAAACTTTTAGGTTTCACCGCGGCACTCGACTTAGCGCTCGAGGACCTCCGTCCGCACCACCTCTGCACGTACCTGCATGAATTGGCGGCGGCTTACGGTACCTTCTACGCGGCCGATACGGTAAACGTGGACGATCCTGCGGTCCGAGCCCGTCGCTTGATGCTGTGCGCGCGCACGTGTTCAATTTTAGAAACCGGATTACGCTTACTGGCGATTGAACCCGTGGAGCGGATGTAAGCATGGAGCCTGAATTAAAAGTCACGCGGGCCGAGGTCATTCAACGTGGTATACTTTGTAACTGCCCTAACTGCGGTGAGCGCGGTTTGTTGCAATCGTGGTTTCGTTTAAACAAAGCCTGCGCGTGCTGTAAAATGGATTTAGAACGCTCCTCCGGATTTTATTCGGGCACGACTTCAATCGGTTACGTCGCCTCGATTATATTTATAATCATCCCGATCTGTTTTCTCGTGGGCTACAAGGTGCTCAGCGTGGGGGCAGGGATCGCGCTCGGTATCGTTGGAACCTTTGGGTTCATGGTGCTGATTTACCCGGTAATGCTTTGCTGGATGGTCATGGTCTACCACGTGGCTTTGCCCCAGGATTTACCGCGTAATCGTGAAGGCTTGCCCCCGCGGGATGAGGCCTAACCTTGACATCTATCATCTTATCGAGATAAGTTGATGCGTATGTTGAAAGAAGGCTTCATGACGCGTTTGCGTTCGACTGACCGCCCGACGGTTTCGGTCGAATTCTTTCCGCCGAAAACATCGGAGGACGGTGCGAGCATGTTGGCCACCGCGAAATCCCTACAACCTTACGGTATCGATTTTGCCTCCATCACTTACGGCGCAGGCGGCACCGATCGTTCAACCGTACTCGAGTATGGTAAGAAACTCGTAGAGGTCGGCTTTCCCATCATCGCACACCTCACGTGCGTTGGACATTCTCGCTCCGAGCTCACGGAAATTATTCAGAAGTACGACGCGGCAGGCTTTGCCGGAATTCTGGCACTGCGTGGCGATCCGCCCAAGGGCCAAAAAGAATTCACCGCCCACCCCGAAGGTTTTGCGCATGCATTAGGGTTGGTGAAACTGATTCGCGAGACGCGCCCTGAGCGCTTTGCCATTGGTGTGGCAGGTTTCCCCGAACGTCACCCGAGCTCGCCCGATGATTTATCGGACATCCGACACTTGGCTGGTAAAGTGGCGGCGGGAGCAGATTTCGTTACGACTCAGCTTTTCTTGGATAATGAAGATTATTTCCGCTTTGTGGAGCGGGCTCGAGCAGCAGGCGTGAAAGTGCCGATTTTGCCAGGTATCATGCCCGTGCTTTCGCTCAAGCAGGCCCGTCGATTCTGCGGATTTTGTCAGGCTAAGATTCCCGATGCTTTGGTGCGTGAATTAGAGGCCTGCGGTGAAGATGAAGAAGCGCAACGCCGAGTCGGAGTCAGTTGGGCGGTGCGGCAGATTCGCGGCCTGTTGGGTCGCGGGGTGCCAGGGTACCACGTTTATATTTTAAACCGGTCACAGTCGGCCATCGAACTCTTCAGTCAGCTCCGTCGGGCTTAAGGTTTAATTCCGGGTTGCCGATTGGTTGGGTACCGTCACCTTAACCCACGTGAAAGAAGCCTCACAGTATCATTGGCGATCGGCGCTGGCTTGGGTGATGTACGATTTTGCCAACACCGCATTTGCGTTGGTGGTGCTCGCGTTGGTTTGGCCGCAGATGTTTCACCATTACTGGGGGGCGAACCTCAGTCCGCAATTTGAGTCTATTGCATTCAAATTAACGCAGGCGGTACCGTGCTTACTGATTTTCTTCACCGCTCCTTTCTTGGGTCAGCTCGCGATGAAGGGAAAATTCCGCCGTCGCGCACTGCGCGTGTCGGTCGTGCTTGGCGGACTTTGCACGGTGGGCTTGGGTTGGGTGCCCGAGGGGCATTGGTTATTCGCTGCGACCCTTTATTCTTTGAGCGGTATCGCCTTTTTTACCGCCAGCACGTTTTACGATTCGATGATTGTGGATTACGCTCCCGCGGCGAAACGACATCAACTCAGCGGCATGGCCTTCGCCAGTGGCTTCGTCGCCGGGGTGATCATTCTAATCGGCTTGGCGTTGGGATTATTCTCAGGGTCGGCGCTGCATTGGATTTATCCAGCCGCTGGGGCATGGTGGATTTTATTTTCACTCCCACTGTTGAGTGCACCCGATCACCGCGAGCCTGACACCGAGCCATTTTCATTATCCGTGGCGTGGCAGGGTACGGTTGAGACTGCGCGCAAACTATGGGCGGAGCCACGGGTGCGTTGGTTCTTGTTAGCTTATATTCTTTATATCGATGGCGTGCATGCGGTGAAAACTTCAGCAGCGCACTTTGGTGCGGTCCTCGGATTTTCTTCGGGCGATTTAATCAAAGCCTTCTTGGTGGTGCAGGTGATTGGTATTCCTGCGGCTTTGGCTTTTGGTTGGCTGGCACATCGCGTGGGTGCGGTGCGCATGATTGCCTTCGCCTTGGTGGCATATGTTTTTATCACGGTCTTTGGGTCGCAGATTAGTCCCGGTATGTTGACGATTGTCGGCTTCAGTTTCCCGTCAGTGTGGTTAATCGCTGCTGGCGTTGGGCTGATTCAAGGTGGCGTGCAGGCGCTGAGTCGCTCGTACTTTGCGGAGCTCGTGCCCGCCGGCGAAGAAGTCGTCTACTTCGGCTTCTACAGCATGATGGGCAAGTTTGCCGCGTTCCTCGGTCCGGTGCTTGGGGCCATTGCGGGTGCGTTCTTTGTCTCTTCGACCGATGGGACCTTAGCCGAACGTGCAGGCTTCGCCTCGTTCGCCTTACTCTTTATTTTCGGCTTATACTTTTTATTAAAAGCCGACCGTGCCGCGAAGCGTTAGAGGGTCGCGAGGATGCGGCTCTTAATTTCTTTCACGGGCATACGGTTGAGCAGCACGGGTGAAAGACGGTTCGGATTGATGAGCGGCAAGGCGGTGAGGTGTTCGCTGAGAATCAGTCCGCGATTAGCGGCGACTTCATCAACGCGGTCAACGGGCGTGAAACGGGGGGTCGACTGCAGTACTTCGGGTCGGGTGCGAATGAGTTCACCGATGGCGATGACGGTTTCCGCAAAGCGATCGAGTTCGTCCTTCGTGTAAGACTCAGTGGGCTCAATCATCAGTCCAAAGACTTCTGGGAAGGCCACCGTTGGGGCGTGGAAGCCGAAATCGAGGAAGAGTTTGCCGACGCGACCGATGATATTGGCGCGAGGTATACCTGAAGCCTCGATGCGTTTAAAGTCTTCTTCACTGAGCGTGAGAATGAACTCGTGCATGCGTGGTACGCCTTTGGCGGCGACGGGCAGGGAGGGGAAGTGCTTGTCGAGTTGGGAGAAGAGGTAGCGACTCGCCAGGACGGACATGGCGGACATGCGTTGGACGCCTTCGCGACCCAGGCGTTGCAGGTAAGTGTAGACGCGAACTTTGTGCGCAAAATTTCCCCAGTGACGGTGGAAGGAGCCGATGCTGTGCTTCGGTTTAACGGCGACGTAACGCTCGCCTTGTTTCTCGATTTGGAATCCAGGGAGGAAGTCTTTGAGTTTTTCGGAAACGCCGACGATACCATCGCCGGGTCCGCCTCCGCCGTGCGGAACGGTCCAGGTCTTATGTAAATTATTATGCACGGCATCGACGCCGAGGGCGCCGAGGTTAATCCAGCCGGCGATGGCATTCATGTTTGCGCCGTCCATGTAGACGAGTCCGCCGACTTTATGAATCGCATCAGCCATGCGTTTGAATTCGGTTTCGAAAACTCCCGAAGTATTGGGATTCGTTACCATCATGCCCGCGATGCGTGGTCCGAATTCGGCAATCTTCGCATCGAAATCATTTTGATCCACACGGCCATCGGGAGCGGACTTCAGAAGGACGATTCCGGATGGTGCACCATCGGCACGATTTTGATTCACGTAGCCAGCGGTCGTGGCGGTGGCGAAGTTGGTGCCGTGTGCGCTCGATGGAATAAGAATAATATCACGGTGACCTTGGCCGTGGTGACGGTGATAGGCCTGGAAGAGTTTCAGTCCGACTAATTCACCTTGAGCG